>JANQFT010000011.1 GCA_028277685.1 Phycisphaeraceae bacterium | reverse complement strand
TTCTCGCCACCACTTACGGCTATGACAATCTGAGTCGCATGACCCGCGTGACCTCGCACTCAAGTGCCACTGACGTTCCCACCACGGATGTGGTCAACGAAGTGACTTATACCTACAACGGCCTGGGCCAACTTCTCAGCGAGAAACAGGACCACGACAGCGTGGTGGATGACAACACGAATCTCGACACCCAGACCCTCACCTACACCTACGATGATGCTTTTTCTGGGGGCGTGTTCACCAAGGGCCACCGCAAGCTCAGCACCACTTACCCCAACGGCCGCATCATCCATCACGTCTACAACGGCCACAACGGCATCGACGATGCGATCTCCCGCGTGACCGGTCTAAACGACGAACTCAACGGCCAGCCGATCCTGCCCATCGCTTATTACGACTACCTGGGGTCGGGCACCACGGTCGGGCGTACGCTGACCAACGCGAACAACATGTCGGTGTCGGTCCGCTATGCCGGCGATCACCCGGACACGCCGGCAGTTGAAACCTTCGGCGGGCTGGACCGGTTCGGCCGGGTGACACGACACCACTGGGAAAGAACCATCGACAACGGCGGCGGCGATCCCCCGCTGATGACCAGCCTCTTCGACATCCGCCACGGCTACGACCGCGCGTCCAATCGCCTCAACGCAGATCGGCGGCAGTACAAATCATGGTCGCAGGCTTACACCTACGACAACCTGCATCGCCTGACCAGCTACAAAGCCGGCATGAAGACCGTTGATGGCGCCGGCGCCATGACCGGCATCGATGACCATTGGAAGATCAACGAACAACAATGGACGCTCGACGCCATCGGCAACCAGTTGGAAGTCAAGCAGCGTCACCATGCCGATGCATGGGTTACTCACGAAGCGAACTATGCCAACGAATACACCAAACGCAAGGTACGCGCCAACCAGGCCCGCAAGCACGCTTTAGCGGACAGCTTCAGTCCCGACACATCCGACAAGTGGCAGGTGCTTGGCAGCGAAGCGCCCTTGCTGTCGGTCAGCAGCGGCAACATGTACTTCGGATCGACCAGTGATACATTTACCAATGACGCCGGTGATCCGGAAGCGGCCATGGCGGCGGTCACCGGGGAAGACGTCGGCCCAGTCGGCATCAAACTGCTGGTCTATTATCCCACCGGCACCACCAGCGGCAAAGTCGGCGCGGTGTTTGGCTATCAATCAGACAACGATTATCACCTGGCCGTGATCGATATCGCGACCAACCAGAGAACCGCCTATCACGTGGTCAACGGTATCGCCCAGGTGGTCACCGACCTACGTGCCCATCACTTCCACGCCTCTTCCAGTTCTTACTTCCTCCTCTGGGTCAGCCCGACGCGTGGCGCTGTCGGTGGCTGGCCCGCGGGTAAGGTGGGTTTGTACTCCACCGTTCCGGGAACCAGATTTGCCTATGTCCATGCCGCCGATACCACTACCCCCGCCGACCTTGGCGGACGTTGGCTGGCCACTGCCACTGAGAGTATTCACCAGGAAGTGGATGGCAACGTTCTAAAGATTCGTCCGGATGATCATCAATCACAACTCCCCGTCTTCCTGCAGGGCGTGCGGGTCGATCGTTTTGAAACCACCTTCAGCTTCTACCCCGGCACCGACCATGCCACCGCCGCCACCGTGCGGGTCACGTTCAATGCCCAGCATGAAGATCACTGGGACGCGGTAGCCATTCCCCACCCCGCGGGCACTCAAGCGCCATACGGCTACCAGTCCCGCGATGGCTTGGTCAGTTCCGTGGGCTACACCCTCCGAGACGCCTCCAGAATTCCAGATCCTGCCCCCGGCGAACCGATCTGGGTGCGTGTGACGCACGATGGCACCACGGTCTCGGTGTACTGCGCCACCAGCGAAACGGCGCTCGACAACGCGTTGCCTTGTTACACCTCCACCGGCTTCGACAACCCCGGCGGCCTACTCGGCTTCCACGGCACGCATCCGCATTACAACATGGAAATCGACAACGTTACCGTCAAGGCCGACCGCGATGGCAACGGTTCGTATGAAGTGGTTGAGCACGTCGAGTCCTTCACCACCGATGTCAACGGCTTCTTCGAACACACTCTCACCCACGATGCGGCGGGGAACCTGACCTTCGATGGCACCCACGCTTACACCTACGACGCGTGGAATCGACTGGTGAAAATCACCAGAGCATTCCGCGATCCCCAAAGCCCGGGGACGGTGTCCCTGGGCTCGGTGGTGATAACCGCCTCCTACGATGGATTAGGTCGCCGCATCATCAAACAAGTGCAAAACTCCGCCGACCTCGACGGCACCTACCACTTCTACCACGCCCCCGGAACCTGGCAGGTGATCGAAGAACGCAACGGCTCGGACCAGGTCATCAAACAACACGTCTGGGGCCTGCAATATGTCGATGAATTGTGCCAAACCGCCATCAACGGCGACCCCGCGCTCGATCCCGAATTCGATCCGGATGATCCGGATCACACGCCCCGTAAGTACTTCACGCTCCAGAACGCCAACTACAACGTGCTGGGCTTGGTTGCGGCCGACACCACCACCGCCGAACACCACCACGGCATCGGCGCCAGCGCCGGCGACCTTGTCGAACGCTACGAATACACCCCCTACGGCGAACGCAAAGTCTTC
>JANQFT010000586.1 GCA_028277685.1 Phycisphaeraceae bacterium | reverse complement strand
GCCACCCATCGCGGTATGAGCCTGATGTCGATTTCACCTTGGGCGTCGTCGGCTTCGGCCAGCACATCGCCATGCATCAGCGGGTGGACAAACGACTGTTTTGACAACGGCCAGCGCAGGAAGATCGGTAAGGGGATTGCGAGAGACCAGATTTCACTGCCCGGCTGCCATTCGATGATGCGATGACTGAACCCGCCCCAGAACACACTGAGCAGACCCACAGGAATGGCGACTGACCGCCCGTTGATTGAGTAGACCATCCGACCCTTGGTCAGCAGATTCAGTTCGACCTCATTGTGCCGGTGAAAAAGGGTGAGGGGACAGCCCTCCTCAGCCCAATGGGAGGCCAGGATGCCATGAACCTGAAAGTCGTGTGTCGGCTCCATAACCCAAGAATATCACATGTTTTCGGTCATAAACAGGCTGGAGATGCGAAAAGAGTGGTTCAATATGCGGAAAACCGACTATCTCGGACAAGAATGCCCGGTTGCCAAGACGCCAGCGGCTTACGCCGCAGTTACATTAGATAAGGACTGTCAGCGGAGGCCTGCACCTCCTGAGGAGAACAACTACGAAGCAACAGCCCCCTCATGCCCGGCGACATATGCAGTTCCCGAATGTTGGGACAGCACCCATGGCGGCTGTTGGTGTGGCTTGGCTGGCCTCGAACACTTGACGGCAACAAAGTGCGGATGCATCGGCTGCTCCGGTGCAACTGCTGGGAAGCGTGTGAGTAGCAGGACCAGTGAAACGGAGGCAAAAATGACTCATCGAGCATCAATCAAGTGGATGACAGCGGTGGTCGTGCTGAGTGGGTTTGGCCTGGCGGGAATGGCGGATGCCGCATCGATCGGCATTCAGTTCGTCAATGCCAACAAAAACCCAACGTACAACCTGGAAGTGCAGGGCCTGACCGCCGGCGTGTCTGAAGTGGCCCAGAGCAACTGGAACAGCATGGTCTCCGGTCAGTCCACCGCCACAAGCATCACCGATCTGCAGGACGACAGCGGTACGGTGATCGCCGGCACGTCGGTGAGCATCAGTGGTGGCACGTACTACTCCGCCGGGGGCACGTTCCCCGTGGGTTCCGGCGATCAGGCTCTGGCGATCAGCACGTACCTGTCGGTGTTTGGCGGCACACCGTCAGCCACCATCACCGGTATCCCCTATGCGCAGTACGACGTGTACGTCTACGGCATGAACGACAATCCGCCTGCAACTAACCGTCACACGTCGATCTACGATGGCACGACCTACTCCAGTTTCCTCGCAACCAATGACGAGGATGAGTGGATCCTGGCCACGGGCACGTGGGACGGCACCGGCAGTCCGCCCGTGGAAGACGTTGCCACCTACGCCCTGTTCACCGGCAACACCAGCAGCACGCTAATGCTGTCGTGGACCTCGGCCGGCAACAGCGGCGTCAACGGTATTCAGATCGTGGAAGTGCCTGAGCCGGCTTCACTGGGTCTGTTGGCGGCTGGTGGTCTGACAATCTTCGCTCGCCGTCGCAAAGTCTGAGGTATCTCACACACGCCTGGCCTGGTGGCGGCGCGTGATTCCGGGCCGCGCTGCCGCCAGTTGGCGTGCGATCGCAATCATGGATGCGCCCCATGATCAGTCACAATAAAACGACAATGCCCTACGCGAAAGGCGGCTTCACGCTCGTGGAGCTTCTGGTGGTGGTGGCAATCATCGCGTTGCTGATCTCCATCCTGCTGCCGGCACTGAACAACGCTCGCGAAGTAGCCAAACAAGTGGTCTGCGCCAGCAACCTGAAGCAGATCGGCGTGATGTTCTCGACGTATGTTGCCGAAAGCACAGGCATCTACCCCCGCAAATGGGTCGGTACTAATTTCTGGAATGCCGGGTCTGAAATGTGGTACGAGAGCATCTCCGACCAGAGCGACGTTTCCGCCATGCCACTTTGGTGTCCCAACGAGGAGCGATGGAAGAGCCAGGCAGTTCCCTACTATGCCATCTCTTACGGATATGCCTTCGAGACACTCCACGGCCTGCGGGTGCCATCGGCGCAACCTGAAACAGACGTCGGCAACGTCGGCCTGGACACCTTCAACGGCACGCTGGTCAACCCGGCCAGACATGACCAGCTCGGCAATCCCGCAGAAACGCTGATGGCAGGTGATGCCGGCTTCGGGGACGGCGTCTTTCACACTTTCCGCGGCTGGTTCACCATGTCGATGAATCCCGATGCGCACAACAACGGCTACGCCTGGTACCGTCATGGAATCATGGGCAATTTCCTGATGGCCGATACGCACGTGGAGCCGATCGCGGCAGAGCCAGGCCCCGTCAGATTCCTGTACATCAATAAGTTCAGCCATCCCTCCCATGCCGGTGACTCATGGTGGGACCGCAAATGAAACCCAATTCCAACCATCCCGTCCGATCGGCCTTCACGCTCGTCGAACTACTGGTTGTCGTGGCGATCATCGCCGTGTTGATCGCAATCCTCCTGCCCGCGTTGCGGCAGGCCAGCCAAGTTACCAAGGCCACCGTCTGCAAGAGTAACTTGCGGCAATGCGGTCTGGGTCTGCTCTTCTATGCCAACGCCAACAGGAATATGCTCTCGATCGGCACAAGACACCCCAGCAACGCGTTCAAGCTGTGGCCCCGATTTCACGTAAACGGCTACAACATCTTTGACCAGCCCAGCGCAGAACCAGCACTGACAACCAGTGCCACTCTGTGTCCTGCTACGCCCACGTATCCTACGGCGATTGATGGGGGCTGGGGGGCGACCAATGGCCAGGCAGGTGGATACGGGATTTTCTGGGCTGATTTTCAGGCCGAATGCGTCGCTGCAGATTTCCAGCAGGACGTCTACCTGCCCGACCCAAATGGCGGTGGGGACTTCCGTGTGACTTTCCAGCGACTCCAGCGTGTGCCGTTTTCTCCCAGTTCGATGTACTGGCTGGCCGACAGTTTGGCGCACCCCAATTTCTACACGACCATTGATCCACCCATGTGTCCGGCATTCCGTGATGGTTCGATTCGTCGTGGCCCTTACAAAGCCGGCCTGATACACCTGCTGCATCCCTCAGACCAGGCCAACGCCCTGTTCTACGATGGTCATGTGGGCAGTAACAGCGGACAAGACGGGGCAACAAAGTACCCCATCGAATACAACCTCTACCTCAACCGTGATCGACAGGAAGTCTCTTTCTGACAGACGGCTGTCCCCGCGTTCAGGCAACGTGTGCGCCTGATCAACCACGATTCCCCCTGTATTGAAGGAAGTCACGTATGAACCAATTGTCCTCGATCGCTGTGACGGCACTGCTCTGCGCCGCAGGTTGTGCGCATGCACTCAGCACTGTTGCCGTGGAGGGCTTTGAGGCCACATCCACCAAGACAAGGAGTTGGGTGGTCAACATACCCAGCGGAAACGCATCAGTCTCGCTATCGACCGAACAAAAGACGCAAGGCAAGCAATCGCTCAAACTGAGCTACAGATTCACCGGTGGCGGGCAGTACCTTGGTGTCAACGTACCGGTCAAGATCAAAGCCCCGATCCACAAGCTCACCCACCAGATCTACGGCAACAAGTCCGGCTGCAGCTACGGACTCTACGTTCTCGATGCCTTCGGCGAAACGCACAAGTACCGCGGCGGCAGGATTGACTTCACCGGCTGGAAGGAAGTGAGTTACGACCTGACCGCCGGTCACGAAACGTGGGGCGGAGACAAGAATGGTCGGATTAACCTGCCCGTCAAGAGCATCGTGCTGGAAATCGGCACGTCCGGCAAGGCATTTGAAGGCGACCTTTACTTCGATGCGATCACGGTTGAATCGGAGAAGTCTATGGCCGAGACGCTGGGTCGTGAGATA
>JANQFT010000486.1 GCA_028277685.1 Phycisphaeraceae bacterium | reverse complement strand
GGATCGTTAATGTTCAGCGTGTTGTAGGCATAGCTGTCCCACGAAGCACCGAGCGCATCGAGCGCCGCGTCGAGCGCAATCACTTCCGCGCTCACGCCGCCGGTACCGTTGCTGAGCACCGCATCGGCGTCGGCCGGGAAAGTCGGCAGGTGGTTTTCTAGTTTGAAACCATGTACCTGCCATGCGGTGTTACTGCCGGGGGCGTCGGCCCAGGCTTCGTGCACCTGGTGAAACATGCTGTTGGTCAGGTCGGCTACGTCGGCAGTGCCAAATCCGTTGGCGTTGCGATGCGCACCGGCCATTATGAACCCGCGAGCCTGACTATCCACGAAAGCCCGCGATGCGACATCCCACGAGTTGGTATCGAACAGTGGATGTGGCGCCTGTACGGTGGCTTCACGCCGATCGCCCTGCCGCACGAAGTAACTGCCCCAACCCAGGGTGATGTTGTTGTTGACCAGCCGTTCGCGTAGACCGTAATAGATCGTGCCCGCATCGTTGACCTTGACGACATCGTAACCGAGGTTGTCTGCGGGGTTCACCAAAGCCTGCAGATCACTTTGCGAATCGGCGTTCCACAGCGCTGTCGCCAAAGAACGAAAGTCAGCCAACTCCTGCCCTGTGGGTGTGTCGTAGGCAAACGAATCCTTCTGCAAGACGTCGCTCTTCAAATCAGCGACCACCTGAAGAAAGGTTTGGTTGTTGATATTCACCAGCACCGCGCTGGCGCGTCCGGTCCACAACGCTGCAACTACCACCACAAGTAAGACTCTGTAACCCATCATTTCATTCCTTCACATTTAACCTCTTTTCCAGTGAGTCGAAGTCATGCTCGACGACGTAATAGCGTAGCGCCGCCCAGGCCCAGAATCATCAACGAGGCTGGCTCGGGAATGGCTTCAAATTCATACGCGCCAATGTCATCTGCTAGACCCGCGGGACGGAAGAAACCGCGCTGGTCAGTCAGCAGCGAGGTGAAGCCTGTATCGATTGCATCACTGTTTGCGCCAAGCGCGTGAGTGAACGTCGGTCCGCCGTAGTCCGCCAGCGGGAGCAGGTCTGCATTGGCGTTGAACTGATCGCCGACTTGCGGGGCGAAACCGGGTGCATCATCAAACAGGTTGTAACCCTCGGAGGCGAACAGCCCGGGGTTGGCAAGGCTTAGGTTCGCATCAGCGCTGGTGCCGGTGTTGCCCGCAACGATGGAGTTACCCAACGTCAGCGTGTTCAGCGCGAAGATGCCGCCACCGGTCTCCGCAGTGTTATCCGTGATGGTGGAACTGCGGATGATGTTGTTATCGTTGTCGCCCAGGCGCAACCCCCCGCCTTCAGTGGCGGCGGTGTTGCCGGTGATGGTGCTGTTTTCGATCAACAGATTACGCACACGGTCACCATCCTGGTTAACCAGCGCCCCACCGTAGTGGGTGGTCGCTTCGTTGTTCGAGAGGGTGCTGTTGCGGATGGTCGCGTTGACGTTGGCGAGGAAAATGCCACCGCCAAATCCGCCGGAGTTATCGTCCAGCGTGGAGTTTTCGATCACGATGCCGCGATCGGAGTTTTCCATGTAGATCGCGCCACCGGTGTTGCTGCCGCTGTTGCCGTTGAGCTGGCTGTTGATGATGTTGATGCCGCTGTTCTGCAGGCTCCAGATCGCGCCGCCTTCAAGGTCGGTGGAGTTGCCGGAGATTGATGAGTTAGTGAAGGTGGCGATGGTCGCCGCACCGATCAACATCGCGCCGCCGTGCCGCCCACTGGTGTTGTTGTCGATGGTGGTATCGGTGGCGTTGAACTGCACCTGGTTCTGTACCCACATTGCACCGGCGACGCCGTGATCAGAGTTGTTGAGGTCGGAAATGATCGCTTGGTTGTTGCTGATCGAAGTGCCCTGGTTCATCGTCAGCGTCGTGTTGCCAAAATGCAGCAGACCGCCACCCTGGTTGGCGGTGTTCTGCTCGACGCGCGTGTTGGTGTACGTCGCATCGCCGCCGAACGAGAGCACACCGCCACCGAATGTCGATCTGTTCTGACGAACATCACTGTTGATCAGATTGATCGCGGCACCGGACTCGTTAAAGATCGCGCCGCCGAAGCCCGATGCGGTGTTGTTCTGGAACGTACTGTTGATCGCGGTGAACTGCGTGCTCCCACCTGATGCAAGCACGGCGCCGCCGTTGCTCGCCGAGCCGTTCTGCACGATCAGCGAGTTCAGCGTCAGGTTGCCGCCGGCGTTGACCGCGAACGGCTGGACACTGTTGCCACCGTCGATCGTAACCGATTGACCTAACCCATTGATCAACACCTGCGTGTTCACCGTCGGCAATGCGGAAAGCAGGTTGATCGTCCCGTTGACGGTGAAGTTGATCGTGTCCGCACCGGCCGCTGCGTTGGCATCAAGAATCGCCTGCCGCAATGAACCAGGGCCGGAATCATCCAGATTGATCACGTTGATTGCCGATGCGGATGTCGTTGTGAGCATCAGCCCAAGCAGCATCAGCGCGGTCCGGGTGTGAAACAAACGGAAGGTCATGTCTTTCTCCAAGAAACAAGGTCTGCACCCCTTAGTCACCGCAACGCGCGGCGACGGTGTCTCACACTCTTCCTTGTCTCTCGTCTGCTTCCCGAAAAGCCCCACCACCTTCTACCGCCGACGCCGCAGCGCCATCCCGCCGAGCATCAGCAGCGCCGCCGACGCGGGTTCGGGAATCAGTACGGTGGTGCGGAAGCCGAGATCGCGCGAGGTGGCGAATATGAAACCGCCGAGCGGTTCGTAGATGTAACTGGTTCCGCCGGGGTAGGCGTCCACTTCGGCATCCCAGACGAAGTAAGAACCCACATCCGTGGGGTACGACACTTCGATGGCGAGCACGTCGCCGGGCGTGACAGCGATGCCAAGCCCGCTGACATCGAACAAGGTAAATGGCGCGGTGGCGAAGTTGTCGAACGGCGGCATGCTCGAAGCCGGCAGGCTGACGCTGCCAAAGTTCTGGTTGAAGTTCGGTGCGCCACCCGTCGTGCCAAGGATCGAGACAATCAGGTCGCCTGTCGGCACAGGGGGGCCTCCGCCTTGTTGGACCTGCAATTCAACGCCTGCGAGCGTCCCTCCCACGCCGACCGTAAAGGTCTGCAAAGCGCTCTGGAAGTCTGCGATGATCGGCCCACCAAGCTCGCCGCTGGGGTTGAACGGGGCCAACGCGTCGGCAACCTGATCGACAACAATCTGGGCCGACGCCCGACCGGCGATCAGCGACAATGCGACCGCCATAGTGATCGTAAACACGCGTAATGATTTCATGATGAAGCTCCCGGAAGTTTCTTTCAGTGGTTGCGGTTTGTGTTGGTTGAACGATGGCGACGAACCGCGAACAAGGCTGCGGCGCCCAGCAGCGTCATCGACGCCGGCTCGGGGATCAGCACGGTGGTACGGAAACCGAGGTCATGTGGGGATTCGAAAAAGTTATCTGGGGCGAAGACGATGTAACTCACACCACCAGCGTAGAAATCCAGCGCATGGAACATAAAGTAGTTTCCCGTTCCCGTGGGGTAACTCGGGGCAATGGTCAGCATGTCGCCAGGCGACACCGCAATATTCAGAGACAAAACGTCGATGGCCGTGAACTGCGGGTTGAACAGATCCACATCCGGGAACGTGGCGGCTGGCACGCTGACGCTGCCCAGGTTCGTGGCGAAGTCCGGGGTGCCGTCGGGTAATGTACCAAGGATCGACAGAACCAAGTCGTCAGACGGAGGCGAGAACCCTTGCTGTAATTGCAGTTCGACGACAGCCAACGTACCAGCAACACCGACAGTGAAAGTCTGCATCGGCGTGTGGACGTTGTCGATATTTGGCCCACCGGTCGAACCGGCGGCGCCGGCGTCGGCGACCTGATCAATCACAACCTGGCCCGAGGCGCGACCGGCAAACAGCGACAGCGCGACCACCACGGTGATCGAAAGCATGTGCAATGATTTCATGATGAATTTCCCGGTTGTAAGGTTTCGTGGTTGTGGTTTGTGTTCGTTGAACGATGACGACGCATCGCGAACAGGGCTGCGGCACCCAGCAGCGTCAACGACGCCGGCTCAGGCACGACGCGCACCCACTGGCCCGGGTCGGCGGGGGGGGTGTTGCCGGTGTAGTAGAAGGCCTCACCGAGAATCTCAAATCGGCTGATCGGTGAATCGAGAACTGTGTCGAGGCTGGCCGGGATCGTGGCCGTGAAAGTGACCGATGTGAACCGGTAGCTCTGGCCGTGGACCAGGTTCACCGCGTAGGCGATGTCGTCGGTGAACGCGGAAGCGGAGACGCCGTCCCTGCCCGGCCCGGTCACGTTCACCTGCGCGTCGTGCAGCGGAAAGTCCGGGCTTCCGGGCACCAGGACGATGGTCGAAGGAACGAAACTAAAGTGGCCGCCCGCCGCCTGGGTGCCCGCTCTGAAAGAGAAGTCGACCGAGACATAGTCGAAGCCCACGGGCACGTCGATCTCGATGTATTGGCCGACCGGCGCCTGCCACGTGATCGTCCACTGCGTTTCGCCCAGCGCAGAGAAA
>JANQFT010000407.1 GCA_028277685.1 Phycisphaeraceae bacterium | reverse complement strand
CGGAAGTAGCGAAGCGTGGTGAGCACCGGGTTGGGCGCCGTGCCGCCAAGGCCACACAAACTCCCCTGCTTCACCTGGGCGGCCAACTCGTCCAACGTTTGAAGATCACTCGGCCTACCGTCACCGGCACAAATGCGATCGAGGATGTCGAGCATCCTGCGTGTGCCCACGCGGCAGAAGGTGCATTTGCCGCACGATTGATCCTGCGTGAACCTGAGGAAGTAGCGTGCCAGATCGACCATACAGTCGGTGTCGTCCAGCACAACCAATCCGCCACTGCCCATGATCGCGCCGATGCTCTGCAGGGCCTGGTAATCGATGGGCGTGTCCGCCAGGTGCGCCGGGATGCACCCGCCACTCGGCCCGCCGATCTGCACGGCCTTGAACTGTCGGCCCTCCGCCACCCCACCGCCGATCTCTTTCACGATCCGCCGGATCGTCACGCCCATCGGCACTTCAATCAACCCGCCCCGCTTCACCTTGCCAGCCAAAGCGAACACCTTCGTGCCCTTGCTTTCAGCGGTGCCAAGTGAAGCGAACGCCTCAGCACCTTCGCGCACTATCCATGGCACCAGGCTAAGCGTTTCCACGTTATTCACCAGCGTCGGTTTTTCGTGCAGACCGCGTTCTGCGGGATATGGCGGACGGCGACGCGGCATGCCCCGTTGCCCTTCCACCGAAGCGATCAACGCCGTCTCTTCCCCACACACAAACGCGCCCGCGCCTTCGAAAATGGTGAAGCGTAATTCATCACCCAGCAGCCCGCGTGCTTCGCAGGTGGAAATCGCTTCGCGCACGCGCTGGACAGCCAAGGGGTATTCATGCCGAATGTACAACACACCATACGTCGCCCCGGTGGCATGCGCGGCAATCGCCATGCCTTCCAACACGCGATACGGGAACGATTCAAGCAGCATGCGATCCATGAACGCGCCGGGGTCGCCTTCATCACCGTTGCAGATGATGTACTTGCGGTCGGCCTTCGCCTCGCGCACGATGCGCCACTTATTCACCGTGGGAAAACCTGCACCACCGCGCCCACGCAGACCGGACGCGGCAATCACATCCAGCAGTTGCTCCGGCGACATGGCCCGAGCTGTCTCAAGTGCCTTAAACCCATCGCAAGCCAAGTACACATCAATATCGCCCGGTTCAAGCGTGCCGAAGTGCTCGGTCGCAATGTGTTGCTGCGACCCGAGAAATGCTGCCACCGGCGCATCGCGCACGTGAAGCATGCGCTGCGGTGGCGTGGCTTCGCCATCCAGAACGAAATCAAGCATGCGCCGGGTGGCGATACGCAAGCGTTGCATGCCACGTGGTTTGAAATGACGATGCACGATCGACTCAGCTTCACCCGCAGTCACCTGCTCATACAGCACCGGTTCGCGATCAGGCATTACCACTTCAACCAGCGGCGTGCGATGACACATGCCCACACACCCCACGCCGCGCACATTCACCGGCACATCGTACTTCGCCGCCGTGTGACGCAATGCGCCGAACAAGGCGTCCGAACCTTTCACCACGCAACACGAACCCAGCCCCACGCGAATTTCCGCTTTGCCCTGCGTGGCATGCGGCACAACCTTGTCCCCTACCTGTTCACGCGCCTGCTCCACG
>JANQFT010000364.1 GCA_028277685.1 Phycisphaeraceae bacterium | reverse complement strand
ACATTATCGATGGCCTGGCCACCGTCGACTACGACAAGTGCACTGGTTGCGGCGCGTGTATCAAGGCCTGCCCCCGCAACATCATCAGCCGCGTGCCTTTCAAGGCCGAGCGCATGCTGGCCGTGGCCTGTTCCAACAAAGACTCGGGGGTGGAAGTCCGCAAGGTCTGCACCGTCGGCTGCATCGGCTGCCGAGCCTGCACCAAGTTCAGCAAGCTATTGTCCGTGACAGATAACATCGCCGACATCAACTACGAAGATTACGAACCGGAAGTGGTAGATGCCGAGGAAGGCGACGCCGCGATCAACAAATGCCCGATGGAGGCGCTGCTCTACGTCGGCAAGCCCAGCGAGAAAGACCTGGCGGCCGTGGCGGAAGAAGAACTGCCTGAGCGCATTGAAGGCAAGTTCGAAACCACCGCGGATAAAGCCGACTGGCGGGGATAGTCGATTTTGTCGGAAGTTCGAAGCTCCAAATCTGAACCATGCAGATGCTCTGCTATTCGAGCTTCGAGTTTTGAACTTCGAATTTTCCCATATACCCATTAAACCCCGGCGTCGTGTGCACATCGTAATCATCACTCGTCCCAGTGACGATCATCGCTTCGGTATCTTCTGGCAGCATCTCCAAACCGCTCGGCCCGAGCACGCTTAACGCCGTCGCCCATGCATCGGCGGTGGTGGCGTCCATGGCGATCACGGTTACGCTGGGTACGTGGTCGGCAGGCATGCCGGTGCGGGGGTCGATGATGTGGCTGTATCGTTTGCCATCGATCTCAACGAACCGGGCGTAGTTGCCACTGGTGCAGACCGCGCGGTTGCGCACCTTCAGGTGGAACAACACGCGCTGCCCAAACGGATCGCGCAGACCCACTTCCCACTTACCCCCATCTGCCGTGACACCAAAACAGTGCACATCACCACCCACATCGACCAAACCGCCGACCGCGCCCGCTTCGTGCATACTCACCAGCGCTTGCTGAATCGCATAACCCTTGGCGATACCCCCAAGATCGAACTGCACCGTGGGCTTGGTCTTGCGCGGTATCGATCTATCCCACACAATCAATTGCCAATGACTGAGTTCGCGTGCTGCGGCGATTTCATCCTTACGAGGTAGTCGCCCTTCTGCTGCACAACGTTTCCATAGTTGAAACTGCGGTCGTGCCGTTACATCGAAGGCCCCATCACTTTCGCGCCAGAAACCATGTGCCAGATTGGCTATCAAGCCAGTGGTTTCACCTAACTGGTCGATCTGTCCCGTGTTGAAGCGCGACAGTTCGCTGGTTTCAATGTAGGTGCTGCATAAAGATTCGATATGCCGCAGACGTTGTTCGGCGGCGTCGAGCATTTCGTTCGCTCGCCTCTGCTCATCCTGCGGCACCACCACAATCAACCGGCACGTCGTGCCCATCACACGTTGCGGCTGGCGCATCACCGACACCAGCGGTCTTTCACCAGTCGGTTGCGTCTTCCAGATGGCCACACCCGTCAGCGCGATCGCCACCACCAGAATGGCCAAACCTGCGAACTTGACCCGTGATTCCTGCATCATCACAGGATAACACAGGGCAGATGCCAAGGTTTGTGTTAGATTACGCATTTGGTGTGGGCAGCGGAGGCGGACACTGGCGTTATTGGAGAAACCGGCATGTCGCGGGCCGACGCATCCAAACACACGGCGAGCGATTCGGATCAACATAATCGCGTGCTGTTCGAACACAACCCCAACCCCATGCTGGTTATCCACCGCGATTCGCACGATATCCTCGCAGCCAACAACGCGGCGGTCGAACTCTACGGCTACACCCGCGATGAATTGCTCGCACTCAAGGCGGAAGACATCCGACCCCCGGAGGATATTAAAATCTTCCAGAAGGTCATGAAGACCATTCCCGACGAGCTTCATCGGATCTATAAACCGCATCGGCACGTACATAAAGACGGTTCGGTCATCGATGTGGAAGTGATCTCGCATGGCATCGAGTGGAATGGTCAACCTGCACGCATGGCACTGGTGCGCGATGTGACCGAACAATTAGCCGCGCAAACCGCGCTGAAGCAGTTGAACGAATCTCTCGAGCAGCGCGTGGCCAAGCGCACCGCTGAACTCGAAAAAACTGTCGCCGATCTGCGACGCAGCGAAGCACGGTACCGCGGCCTGATCGAAAGCCAGGACGACATGATCGTCCGCGTCGATCTGGAAAATCGTTTCACCTTTGTAAACGATGCCTACTGCAAATTCTTCGGCAAAACGCGCGATGAACTGATCGGCAACACGTTCGTTCCTCTCGTTCATGAAGAAGACCGCGCTACCACACTCGAGGCGATGGAAGGGGTGATGCGTCCACCTTATCGTATCTCAGTTGAACAGCGCGCCTTCGCCGCCAACGGTTGGCGATGGCTGATATGGGAGGACGTGGGCATTCTCGATGACGATGGCAAGGTGGTGGAAATCCAGGCGATCGGCCGCGATATCACCGCACGCAAACTCGGCGAACAGGCTGTGCGATCGGCCGAAAAACGTTTCCGCACCATCTTCGAACGCGCCAACATCGGCATTGCTCTCAGTGGCCCGGACGACATGCTCGTGCAAACCAACCCCTCACTGCAGCGCATGCTGGGTTATGCCCCGGAGGAATTGCACGGGCGATTGGGCTTCGCCCAAATCACCCACGCTGATGACCTGAATGATTCCCGCCTGCAATACGAACGACTGATGTCGGGTGAAATTGAAAACTACACCATTCGCAAACGCTACCTGCGGAAAGATGGTGACATTCTGTGGGCCCAGGTCAGTGTGTCCGCCGTGCGCGATGCCCCCGCCGGCAGACCCTACGTCATCAGCATGATCGAAGACATCACCGAACCGCGCAATGCTGAAGAAGCACTACGGCAAAGTGAACAACGCTTCCGCGCCATGTTCGAAAACTCAGGCCTTGGCGTGGTGTTGATCGACAGGTCAGGTAAGTCGCTCGCGGTGAACCCTGCCCTCTGCCACTTTCTGGGTTTCCAGCCTGGCGACCTCGACGACGACGGCGGCGGGGGCGATGGCATTCACTTCGCCCGGGTCACGCATCCGGATGACCTTGAAGTCACCCACACGGTGTACCGCGCGCTCAGTGAAGGCGAGACCGACCAGGCGAAACTGGAGAAGCGTTATATCTGTAAAGATGGCCGCATTGTCTGGGGCCGTACTACCTTCAGTGCCGTGCGCGATAAACAAGGTCAACTGCAATACACCGTCGCCATCGTGGAAGACATCACCGAACTGAAACGGGCGGAAGAAACCGGTCGTCGTCATGAAGCGGAGCGAGCCCACTTTGCGCGTTTGATCAGCATGGGCGAGATGGCAGCGGGCCTTGCGCACCAACTCAACCAGCCTCTCACAGCGGTGGTGAATTACACCCAAGGCTGCGTACGCCGACTGCAATCGAACAACGCCGACCAGGCGGCGGTCATCCACGCCATGGACGAAGCCGCCACCCAGGCCCGACGCGCTGGACAGATCGTGCAACACCTGCGACGATTCATCCAGAAACGTGAACCCACCCGTGCCCCGGTGGACGTGAACGAACTGGTGGGCGAGTGTGTTTCTCTGCTGGCCGACATGCGTGCCCAGCAGCGGGGGATTAAAATCGAGTTGTCCCTGGCACATGACCTGCCGAAGGTTCTCGCCGACGCCGTGCAGTTGGAACAGGTGGTGCTTAACCTGTTAAGCAATGGTATCGAGGCCATCGCCCAGGCCAACGCCAAACGGCGAATCATTCGCGTTTCCACCCGTTCGCCAGCGGAGAACCTGGTGGAAGTTATGGTGAGTGACACCTCAGGCCAAGCGCCACAAGGTGATTTAGAACAACTATTTGAGCCATTTTTCACCACCAAGGACGATGGGCTCGGCATGGGGTTGAAAGTCAGTCGTTCAATCATCACTGCCCACGGTGGCCGCCTGTGGGCCTACGTGAACGAAGATGGGGGCTTGAATTTTCATTTCGTATTGCCCACGGGCGATGAATAGAATAATGTTCTCATGAGAGTCTGAAGAAAGCCGGGGGGCCGGCAACGGAGATCAGCCCATGGGCCGTCTGATCATCGGTGGGTGTAGGGGCGTTGGGGTTGACCCCAATTTCCCGGATTACCCAAACTGTCTAAGATTCGCACCAACACTTGATTCTCTAAGGACCGGGGGGGTGTGGCTATGAACGAAGAACCAATCGTATATGTGGTGGACGACGATCCAGCGGTGCGCAAATCGCTGCGCTGGCTGATCGAGTCCGTAGGCTTGGCCGTCGCAACCTTCAGCAGCGGTGGCGAGTTCCTTGATGGTTACCAACCCGGTCGACAGGGTTGCATGGTGTTGGATGTACGTTTGCCCGGCATCAGCGGACTGGAACTGCTTGAAACACTGTCAAATCGGGACAGCAAGCTTCCCGTGATTGTCATCACCGGTCATGCCGATGTGCCCATGGCCGTGCGGGCGATGAAACACGGGGCGGTGGATTTCATTGAAAAGCCGTACAGCGATCAGATTCTGCTTGAACGCATTCAACAGGCGATGGCCGACGATGCCCGTCGTCGCGAAAACCAGGCCGATGTGAGCGACATCTGCAAACGTGCCGACGGCCTGACCAGCCGCGAACAGGAAGTCATGCAGATGGTTGTCGCCGGTAAAGCCAACAAACAGATCGCCGCCGATCTCGACATCAGCCAGAAAACCGTCGAAGTCCACCGCGCTCGCGTCATGAGCAAAATGCAGGCCGGCAGCGTGGCCGAACTCGTCCGCATGAACATGACCGCAGGGTTAGTTGAAAGCAGCTGAAAACCCAAAATTGAACCGCAGAAGCGCAGAGACACAGAGGAAACACATCTTTCACTGTTTTCCTCTGTGTCTCTGCGCTTCTGCGGTTAGTTCTGATCAGACAAGACCTAGCCCGGTTTTCCGGCTAGAATCTCTACCTGCGTGGTATTACCGAATATGTCCATTTTTATGAACCGGCCCGGAAAGTCCGACCGCTATGACTGACACTGCACCCGTATCCGACGAACATACCGCCGTAGACGCTGCTGAAACCCGTGACTGGCTCGACAGCATGGAAAACCTGTTGCATCGCCGCGGTGACCAACGGGTCAAACAGGTGTTGGCTGAATTGCAGATCCATGCGCAGAAGTTCGGGGTGGAACTGCCCGTCACCAGTCGGACGCCGTATACCAACTCGATTCCCGTCGATCGTCAGCCACCGTTCCCCGGTAACCGTGAAGCGGAGCGTCGCATCAAAAGCATCATCCGGTGGAACGCGATGGCCATGGTCGTCCAGGCCAACAAACGCCCCGGTAGCGTGGGTGGGCACATCAGCACGTTTGCCTCGGCCGCCACGCTGTACGAAGTGGGCTTCAACCATTTCTTCCGCGGGCCCGACCACCCCTGCGGTGGCGACTTCATCTACTTCCAGGGCCACGCCTCGCCCGGCATCTATGCCCGCGCCTTCGTCGAAGGCAGACTCAACGAAGATCACCTGACCAACTTCCGGCGTGAACTGGCGCCGGGTGGTGGACTTTCCAGTTACCCCCACCCCTGGCTGATGCCCGACTTCTGGCAGTTCCCCACCGTGAGCATGGGCCTTGGGCCGATCATGTCGATCTACCACGCGCGGTACATCCGTTACCTGGCCGACCGCGGGCTCAAACCCTACAACGGATCGAAGGTCTGGGCCTTCCTCGGCGATGGCGAATGCGATGAACCCGAAACGCTCGGCGCAATCAGCCTTGCTTCGCGCGAACGACTCGACAACCTCGTCTTCGTGATCAACTGTAACCTGCAACGCCTCGATGGCCCCGTCCGCGGCAACGGCCAGATCGTGCAGGAGCTCGAAGCCATCTTCCGTGGCTCAGGCTGGAACGTGATCAAACTGCTTTGGGGCAGCGACTGGGATCCGTTTTTCGCGAAGGACACCGATGGCCGCCTTGCCCGGCGCATGGGTGAAGTGGTCGATGGTGAGTATCAGAAGTACGCCGTGGAAGGCGGCGCGTACATCCGCGAAAACTTCTGGAACGCCGACCCGCGTTTGGCCGCGATGGTCAAAGGCATGAGCGACGATGAACTGTGG
>JANQFT010000238.1 GCA_028277685.1 Phycisphaeraceae bacterium | reverse complement strand
GAACAGTTCCGCCAGGGGAGCGTTACGTCGTGTCTTCAGAATGGCGGAACTGTTCTTTGCCGAGGGCGTGGCGCAGTCGGCCAAAGGCAGGAAGCTGGATGCGGCGATCGCTTTCATGCGGGTGGCGGTGCATTACCCTGATCACGATCAGGCCGCCCCGGCGTTGATCGAAGCGGCGCGCCTTCTGGCGGGTGAGGGGCAACGCGGTCAGGCCAAGCGACTGCTCACCGAAGCAGTCAAGCAAGCGAAAACGGAAACCGTTCGTCGCCAGGCACAACAGTTGTTGCGGCGCGTCGGGTAAACGAGGCAAGAAAATCAACCGCCGATGCCAGACCTCGTGGGGTCATCGGCAACGCTTTTTCGCAGACATAAAGCTCACTGAAGATCGATCGGCAAAGGAGATCGCATGCGTCTGGTTACATCATCAAAGTGGTTGTGGGGTATGGCCCTGTTGTTGCTGTTTGCCGTGGCTGTTCCGGTGCTGGCTCAGGAAGCTGGCGATGCGGGCGCCGCCACAACCGCCGCCGAAGAAACTGCCGCTGAAGGTCCGAAGGTGACCAGCCTGGCGTTGGCGTTTTTCTGGTCGGAATCGATTGTGGGTGTGGCCATCACCTGGTTGCTGCTGATTCTTTCGGTGGTGGTCGTCGCGCTGATGATTCACTTCCTGATTCAGAACCGCAAGCTGACCATTATGCCGGATGAATTGCTCGGCGAAGTGGAAGCGTTACTCGACGAGCGCAAGTTCAAAGATGCGATCGACCTGACCGCTGAAGACGAAAGCGTGTTCGGGCAGATCATTCACGCATCGATGTCTGAAGCGTCGAACGGTTTCGGGGCGATGGAACGCGCGATCGAAGAAACGGGCGACCTGGCGCTGACGCGTCGTGTGCGCCCGCTGGAGTTCCTGAACGTCATCGGGGCGATTGGTCCGATGCTTGGTCTGTTCGGTACGGTCTACGGTATGATCCTCGCGTTCCAGACGTTGGCATCCACCGGTGGTGCAGCCGACCCCGCATCGTTGGCGGCCGGTATTTCCACCGCGCTGGTGACCACGTTCTGGGGCCTGGTGGTCGGTATTCCCGCCGTGGCAGCTTACTCGCTGATCCGCAACCGCATCGACGCAATGATCGCCGAATCCATCGTGGAAGCAGAAGACCTGATCGGTCGTTTCCGTCCCGGTGGCGGGGCGAAGAAGTCCTCTTCCTCGTCGAGTTCTTCCAGTAGTGCCAGTCCAAAACCGAAGGCTGAAGAGTAAACCCGCCCTCGTCTGTGTTCGTATTAACAGGAGCAGACCATGGCGAAACGGAAGCTCAAAACCAAACCGCCGATGCAGTTGAACCTCACGTCGATGATGGACGTGTCGTTCCAGTTGATCATCTTCTTTATTTTGATCAGCAACTTTGCCGCGGCCGATCTGCCGAAGCTGGCCGTGCCCGAACCCACCGAATCGAAAGCACAAGACCCCGAGGGAATCGAGCGCGTGCTGATTAATGTCGTGCCGCTGGGCGCCACCGGTGAGGCCAGGCACATGGTGGTGTATGGCAAGAAGATCGAGCGCGATGATTTTGCCGGTGTGACCACGTTGCTGACCGAGGCCAAGTCGAAGAACGATGAGATCGAGGTGTTCATCCGTGCCGATGGCGTGCTGTACTTCGAGCATGTGCAGCCGATCATGAAGGCGGTCACTGATGCCCACATCAGCAATGTGAACCTGATGGCCATTCGTGACAAGCACTAGCGAGGATCGAGACCATGAGTAAGCCCGCCCTCGACATGAACGTGGACTTCGACAACATCGAAGCGACGGAAAAGGTGCATCACGTCGGTTCGAAAGAACGCCGCAGGAATGAACCAAAAGAAGTGAGGCAATTGAACCTCACGTCGATGATGGACGTGACGTTTCAGTTGCTCATCTTCTTCGTGCTCACGGCGAAGTTCGTCATCAACGAAGGTATCATTCCCGCGGATCTGCCCCGCGGCGGTGTGACCAAGGAAACGATCGATATTCCGCGCGATCCGCTGATCATCAAGCTGCGCTCGGTGGGTGATGAGTGCATCATCAACATTGCCGGTCAACAGCAGATCAACGGCGACTTTGAAGAACTGTGGGCCAGGCTCGACCGCTGGCAGATCAGGCCGGGCAACTCCAGCGGCCAGTTTGAGGAAGACCATCCGATCGTGATTCGTCCGAGGCAGGGGGTACGGTGGACGCATGTGGTCGATGCATTCAACCAATGCATTCGCGCCAAGTACAAGAACGTTAGTTTTGCCGAAGCCGAGCGCGGTTGATCCTGCGCCTGGTTGACCGATCGTGGAGCGGACCATGCTCGATGTGATTCGTCGTTGTTCGATGTCTCTGGCGCTGATCGGCGCGCTCACCTTCGCCGCGCCGGTTTCGGCGCAGGTGGATCAACTGGATGATGGCGAGTTCATCGCTGGTTTGGCCAAGCTGGGTCTGCACGACCTGGTGGAGCATATGATCGCCAATCCCCCGGCCGACAGTGATGCGCGTGGGCGTTTACTGCACGGCCTGGCGCAGCAGTACCTCAGTGCGACCGGCAACTTCAACGATTGGGTGGCAGCGCATGGTCGCGCCAAAGCGTTTGCCGATCGTGTGCTGGGTGATCTGCCGAACCCGCATCCGGATCGTCTGATCTGGGCGGCGAACTACACCGAGGGTCTTCTGTTTTCCGCTTTGCCTTCGCGTCAGCAGGCCGACCTGTTTGTGTCATATGGTTTGGCCACGCCCGACCAGCGCAAGGCGGCTGCGTTGCTGGCGGGTGATGCCTTGCCGCGCATGCAGGCGGCGATGCAGATTTGGCCCGAGCTTCAACGGGTGCTGCCGCGTCAGGCGAATTTCGAAAAGGACTATCGCAACACTGGCAAGTGGAGCGACCTGCAGGACTTCAGCCGTCAGCAGATTCCCCTGTTCACCGCCAAGGCCACGCTCTACGTCTGCCTGCAGGATGATGAAGGTGCGTACTTCAAATCGCTGCCAAACGGCACCGCCGCCAGTGCGGAACGTAAGCGATTGATTGACGCGGGGCTGCGTCACATGGACCTCCTTATCGAAGACAGCACGGGTGCCCCGGATGTCACCCGTTCGCGCATGCACCGTTTACGAGGCGACCTGCGCGTGCTTGCCGGCCAGTTTGATCAGGCTTTGGGTGATTTCGATCAGGCTGCCAATCTCGCCAGCGATGGTGGCGTGGCCAGGTTCAGCATCGATTTGGCGCGGGCTAAAACGTTGCAGGCCGCCGGTCGCGGTGATGATGCGACCAAACTCGCCAATGAATTGTTCAACCGTTCCGCGGTGAACGAAAACCCGTTGCTGTTGGTGTTGGTGGCGGATCGGTTATCCATGCTTTCCCGCACCGAGGCCGCCAAAGCCACCGACACCGAGCAGAAGAAGCAGCTCATCGCCAAGTCGTACGAACCGTATCAGCGCGTGCTGGAGCATCCGGCCGCGGCCTCGGTACGTCAACCGCTTGAAGGGTTCCTGTTCGCGCGGTTCGCCGACGATGTGGCGGGTGAACAGGACATTACGCTTTTCCCGGTGAACGTGCAGTTTGCCGCAGGCGTGGAATCGGAACAGAACGCCCGCCGCGCCAACCAGCGCCAGGATGTTCCCGAAGCGCAGAAGCAATTCACGATGGCGACCAAAATTCT
>JANQFT010000017.1 GCA_028277685.1 Phycisphaeraceae bacterium | reverse complement strand
TCAGTGGTCCATATCAGGTTTAAGGAGCCGGCCATGAACTTGCCACATCGCACATCACGTCAAGGCTTCACACTCGTCGAACTCCTGGTGGTGGTTGCCATCATCGCGCTGTTGCTGGGTATTCTGCTGCCGGCGTTGGGCAAAGCTCGTGGCTTGGCCCAAAGCGTGAAGTGTCAAAGCAGTGTCCGTGCGATGGGGCAGGCGAATCAGGCATACACCGTGGAATATAACCAGGCAGTTGTGCCCATCCTGCAAGAGTTGAACGTGGGCCGTCGCTGGTGGTACCAGAACGTTCCTTTCCAACGTATGATCGCCAAGACCGATGAAGATACCGGAAGTGATCGTCTGAACCCCGGTTTTCTCTGCCCAGTAGCGGCTGATGTAGACGTGGACGAAGATGGGGCCCGCCTGCGCGATACATACGGCTCGAACTCCACAAGTCTGAAGAACAATCCAGGTTGGAACCAGCCGGGCAATATCAAGTTCTTCCGAATTTCTGAAGCGGTTTCACCCTCAGTCACCATGCAGTTTGTCGATGCCCGTAGCGCCGAACAACTGAACATTGAATCCAGTAAGAATCCATCCAACGCACCTGTATTGGTGGATACTTCCGCCCAGGATGATCGGATTGTCTATCGTCATGGCAGTGGTGCAGCCAATGTTGCATTCATTGATGGTCACGCCGAAGCAGTTGACCGAGACAAGATCAGCACGACCAAGAATGATCCCAACGAGAAGAATCATACCTTCTGGTACATCCTGGGTAAGTAAGGTGAACAACGCGGGCTTCCGGGAAATGAATAGATCGGGACCAGACGGTGGCCGATCTTTGTTCCATTGGCTGTATGCGGTCATGTTGGGTGCCACGGACAGCGCAGTGAGGCGTAGCCGAACGTAGTCGTCCGTGCGGTCAATCGGGAGGTCGCTAACGCCTCCGCACGGACGACTACGGCAGACCTTCGCTGTCCGTGGCACCCAGCGAAAGTACTGCATCCAGGTTTCCTTCACCTTCTACAATAAGGACATGCACATGTCGCTTCGCCTTCGCTGGTCGATGTTCCTCCTTCTGGCGATCACTTCGCTTGCCCAAGCCGCCGAGCCAAAGGTGGTTTATCGCGAGATTTTCCCGGCCGGGCGTAAGTCGCTGGCCAAATGTGGCTGGAAGATTTACGTCAACGCCGATGCCCGTGATGCCTCCGGTGGCCGCGCCATCAGTGGCGCGTTCGCTGACCGCCGCGGCTTCGAGGCAGTGAACAGTGACAAGGAAAAAGCGGAGAACGCGAAGAAAGGGAATGTCTACATCAAAAATGCCGAGGATGGGAAGCCGTACCTGATGGTGGCCAACGACATGCCGCTGATCGCGCCGCCGCTTAACGCGATCAGTTGGCAGATGAGCCTGGGCGATGCGAAGGAAGTGGTGCATCCCGTGGTCTGCATCGACATCGACAAGAACGGCAAACCCAGCAAAGGCGATGCGTGGTTTATAAGCGCCACCCCCATCAAAGACCCCAAGCCCGGCGCCAAAGGTTTTCGGCCCATCACTTTCGATGTGGCCAAAGCCAAGTGGTTGAAACTGGAAATGAAACTCGGCACGCGTCGTAGCGGTAGCGGCAAGTTACCCACCGATGTGAAGAAGCTGAAACCCATCACCAAACTTCCGGCAGGTAACATCGTATCCGCAGGTTTGTACAGCCCGGCCAAGCTCACCCGACCGCGGTTCGACACGTTTGAAGTGAAGGCCGCCGGCACCGTGACCCCCAAGGCCGGCTCGAAGGACAAAGCCGCTGCGCTGCTGAAGAAGTACGCCGATCAGATGATCACCGCTAGCACCATTGATGAACGCTGGCCGCACATGATCAAAGCTGTGGAAGCGCGCGGTCAGCAACCGACTGCCGCGTGGAGTCCGAAGCTGGACTTCACCGTTGCCGGTCGCACGCTCTATGTGCATGGTGATCTCGGTGACGATCAACACGATGGTCTTTCATCAAACAAGCCTTGGCGAACGCTTTCCCATGCGTTCGCGCAGCTACAGCCGGGTGACGCGTTGCTGGTTGGCCCCGGCACGTACTACCAACCCACGCTGTGGCTGCGCGACCTCACCCCCGGAAGTGAAGAGGATTTGGCAAAGCCAACTTACATCCGCGCCGAACCACGCGGCGCAGCGAAGATCTCCTCCGCCTGGCCCGATGTCGCCGAGGGGTTGGTCAAGTGGGTCGATGAAGGCAACGGCATCTGGTCCGCACCGTTTCCCACGCGCAAGGGTGATCCCCGTTCGATGGGCGGCTACACTTCCGCCGACGGTTCGGTCTACTTCATGTTCGGCATGATGAACCTGGCCGATCTGATGTCCGACGCTGTTCCCTTAAAAAAGAAGTGGGACCGCTTCAGCAAAACCAATCCCATGCCTTGGCCCGGGTACGGCTACGTGATGCAGGGCGGCCGCTGCTGGCTGCGCACTCCCAATGGCGAGAATCCGAACGGGCGACCGCTCATCGTCAGCACCTACACGAATCATGAAACATCACTCATCCGACTCGACAACGCATCACACGTGATCATCGACGGTTTTCACTTCGAGGGTGCGGGTGATAAAGCGGTGCGGGCCAATCGCAACAGCCCATATCTGACGGTGCGTAACGCGATCATTGAATATTGTCGTGGCGGTGTCGGACCTGATGATTATGGTTTGGTGGAATGGTGCGAATACACCTTCCCGGGTTACAAGCGTTTTGCTGATGACCTGAAAGCGCTGATGCTCAGCAAGAACGTACACGTGATGAACCCGATGTTCGGCTTTGTGAAAAAGTATCACGGTGCACAGACTGAAGGTCACCTGGTTTGTCGACCATGGACCACCCCGAAGGACAATCGCGGCATCGGTCCGCTCAACTGCGAAGCGCGATACAACTATTGCCATCAGACGTTCGATGGTGACACGCCGGGCGCATGGTCGGAATCGAGCGTGCATCACAGCGTGTATGTGTATCAATATGACAACGCTTCGGAACTGGAAGCGGGCAAGCACAGTGAAGGGCGCAACACACGCTTCCACGATAACTTGATTGTGGCATCGCTCTACGGGGCGATCAGTCATCAGGATAAGACGATTAATCCGATGGGACCGCAGTGGGTGTATCGCAACGTGGTGATCGGCAACTTCCCCAAAGATTATCAAGGCCCGGGTAAGGTGATCTACGGTGAAGTGGATAGCGCTGAAGACGCATGGACACCTTGGATTTTCAGCAAGTACCTGGCGCCGAATGCGGATGCGATCAATTATGACCACAATCTGGTTTGGCTACGTAGCGGCGGGTTGCTGTGGGCGAAGGAATCGACGGTGGAAAGTCGCGCGAAGATGAATTGGCGGAACAACGTGATCGTGTTCGATCCGAAAGGTTTGACCACGTATACCGAACCCTACAACTTCACCGCTGCGAGCAACATGTGGGTTGGCCCTGTTGCCCGGCCGGATGTGCAGGGAGCAGGTGGTGTGCATTTGCCGAATTTGGCCGCGCTTCGTTGGCGCGATCCGATGAGCCTGGACTTCCGGCCCGCAGAGGGTAGCCCGCTGATCAATGCCGGCGTGGTCATCAACAATGAACCAAGCAGTATGGCAGGCGATCAACCCGATGTCGGTCCGTTCGCGTTTGGTGCATTCGACCAACCCATGCCCGGCGACCACTGGCCCCGCCCCCGCACACGCATGTTCAATCCCGCGCCGCCCGATGCCCTCGCTGGTCAGACCAAACAAAAAGCCCTGGCGTGTGAATGAACTGGATATCATCACGAAGGGCGCAAAGACACTAAGTCACAAAGGGGAGTAGGTGTTTCTGTGAGCGGACTAGACACGAAGTATTTTCTTCGTGTCTTCGTGCCTTTTGCGCCCTTCGTGATTTCTCTTTATGTCGATTCGCAATTCCCAATAGCCCCGCCTGGATTTGAACCAGGGACCAATCGATTATGAGTCGACTGCTCTGACCGCTGAGCTACGGGGCCGCGGTGATTGTGCATTATACGAATTGTGGATGAGGATGCGTCAGGCGGCTTGTCGGGTGACGGTGCGCGCGATGCGACGACCGTCCCACTGCGACCATATGCGACGCAGCGCATTGCCACGCTCACCCAGGCTGGTCAGGTAACGCAGTGAGCGCAGCACGTTCAAGGCTTGCTGGGCGCGGGCGATGGGGGTATCGATATCAACCGGTTGGCCGTAGCCTTCGATGAACGCGGCACGCACCTGGTCGAGGGCGGCGGGGCGATATCGAATGTGAGAGAAACTGCAGTTCAGGTGATGGCAGAAGTAACGCGCATCGTAACCCGCGAATTGCGGACGACTCAGGGCGGCGTCGATCGCAGTGATATGCGGTTGATCATCATCGGTGATGAACAGGTTCTCCGGATGCAGATCGCCGTGGGCAAGCACGATGCGATCGGTTGGAAGGTGATCTGCGAGAGAACTGATGGCCTCGATGCATTGTCGCATGGCCGGGCCGAAGGCTTCGTGGTAACGGCGTTCGCGGATTTGCCGTACGGCCGTTTCCGCCTCGTTAATCATGTGTTGTGCCACCGTGAAAGGTGAGCCGGATGGTGCTGACTTTGCTTCGGTGGCACGCACCCATTGACCCGCAGCATGGGCATGTGCCATGGCGCGATGGTTCAGTTCGGAACTGAATCGTTCGCATGAGCGATGAATGGTGGCAAACAGCGAATCACCTTTTGCTGCGGCGTAAATCAACATGGGGGGATGATCGTGGCAGGCGAGCACGGGTGCGGTATCAAAGCGGGGAGCGTGATGCAGGTGGTGGCGCAACAACTGCGCACGTTCATGTTCATCACGAACCGCCCGGTACGAATCATCCCTGTTGAGTTTCACATACAGATCGACGTGCCCATCATCTGTTTCAGCCTGCACGTGTAGCACGTGATTCAGCAGCGTGGTGTGCCGATTGAGCATGCGAACGCGACGTACATCCTGCTTGCCGCACAGAGACATTAAGTCGTGTTGCACACACCGCAAGACTAGCGATACCGTTCTTTGGTCTGCATGGATGCTCATGCCAGTCAGCCGTTCACCTTACGACAAAGGATGAACACTTCTTCTGAGTAGCCCCGCATGCTCCAGCATCGCTTCACCTCGGTCAGGCCAGCGGCAGTGATTTCATCGACAAGGATATCTTCGGTCACCGGATGCACCACGCCGGCGTAGGTGTGTTGCCAGTTCACTTTGATGTGCCGCTTCAGTTGCGTCAGTGGTGTCTGATAGAAGTACTGGATGATGACATGCTCACGGCTCGCACGCGCCAGTTCGCAAAGCATTTCCACACGCTGAGCCGATGCGTAATGACCGAACAAACGCGAACAGTTCACCAGATCGAATTGGTTGTCTTCGAATGGCAGGGCGGTCAGCTCAGCCCGCATGAAGTCGAGTTTGCCCTTAAAGCGGGCGAGTTTCTTCGCTGCGCGCTGCATCATCTCGCGCGAGATGTCGACACCGGTCACCTGCATGTCATGCTTGAGTAGCACCTCCGTCATGCGCCCGGTGCCACACGCAGCATCGAGCGCCGTCTTCGCATCATGCACACCGGCCAGCGCGCGACGCAACGCCCACTTTTCTTTGAAGTCACCCAGTCGACCGGACAAGCTGGTGAAGCGCGCCGTGTCATATGATCCGGCAACGCGATCGTTCTGGTAGGCCAGCATGGGGTTCCAGGTACTCATGATACGTCTCCCGAGCGACCGGTTGATTATGCGGCCGCACGCAGCGCGATCCTGCGCTGCTTGAAAACTTCCTGCGCTTGTACTGAGAGCGACTCCCAATCAAACCGATCCATCACCCAGCGTCGGGCGGATGTGCCCATGACGTTTAGACGTTGCGGATCGGAAAGCATCTCACTGACTTTATCGGCCAGTTGGACGTGCGAATCGATATCAACCAGGCAACCTGTTTCATTTTCGATCATCGTTTCCCGCGTCCCGCCGCTTGCCCCGGCCAGCACCGGTTTGCCGCAGCTTTGGGCTTCGAGCAGCACCATGCCGAATCCCTCGAAATCACCGGCGATTTCCCGGTTGGGCAATGCAAAAAGATCGCATTGTTGATAAGCCGCGATCAGTTGCTCATCGGAGATTCGCCCCATCCATTGCACGTGCTGTGTGATCTCCAACTCATTCGTCAACCCCTTAAGCACCTGTTGCTCTGGTCCGTCTCCAGCGATGGCATACAGCACATTCGGCAGAGCAGAAGTCATCTGTGGTAAGGCACGCAGCATCTGATCGTGGCCTTTGCGTTTTTGCAGACGGCCAACCGTCAACACCACCGGGCGATCACCCCAGCCTAATGCCTGGCGCACCGAATCGGATCGCAATGCGGGACAAAAACGTCGTGTGTCCACACCGGGGTTCAACACGCACAGGCGTTCATCTGGCACGTTCCATTGTTGTTTAAGCAGGTCTGCGGTGTTGTGACTGTTGGCGATGATGGTGCCGGCATACTGCAGCACGCGCGCGGTCATCCAGGTGAGTTGCCGACTGGTTGAGGCAGTATTCAGTTCCTCGCCATGCACGTAGCAGAGGTAGGGCACACCATGTCGCTTCTTCATCCGCAGGGCAAGGTAGCCTTCGGGCAGCAAACGCCCGCAATGAATCGTGTGCACGTTGCCGCGAAAAACCAGGTGATTTAGCTCTCGTTCTGCGCGGGTGTAGTCGCGCCAGCCCGTGATGCTGAGCAGGCCCCAGTCGTCGAACGTCAAAGGCATGCGATGCACGTTCAGGTCGTGTGTGCGATCGAATGCTTCAGCTTCATCGCAGGTACCGGCCACGATGCGCGTATCGCATTTTGGCATGCGACTGTAGATTTCCCACAACCATCGCGCAGAACCGCCGGTGGCAGGGGGAAAGTTCTCACTGAGAAGCATCGTGGTCATGCGCTTCTCCTTTGTTCGACGTGGCCAAGCAGCATGTGGTACTCGCGCAACACGTTCTCGACATGGACCTCGATGCTGAATTGCTTGCGACAATGACGACGCGCGGCAACAGCCATCGTCTGACGCAGCACGTCATCACACACCAGTCGTCCGATTGCTTCGCTTAACCCTTGTGGATCGCTTGGTTCAACCAGTAGGCCCGTGTGTTCATGGACGATCATCGACGGAATGCCGCCGACGTTGGTGCCGATGCAGGCCCGTCCGTGCGACATCGCTTCCATGATGGTCAGGCCAAGCGGCTCGGCGTGTGAAGGCAACACCACGGTGTCACTGGCTACCAGATAACGATCCACATCACGGCAAAAACCTGCGAAATGCGCATCCACATCAAGCGTGTGCGCCAGTTGTTCCATCATCAGGCGGTACGCGCCATCACCGGCAAGGTCGTCACCCACGATCACCAGCTTCACCGCCATGCGCTGCTGCCATGGCAAGACGGCCACGGCATGCAGCAGATCGGCCACGCCCTTACGCTCAATCACCTGTCCGGTGAACGTGAGGATGAATTGATGCAACGGCAGGCCAAGGTGCTTGCGGGCTTCGAGCCGATCGGCGTCGGTTGGCAGTGCTGGCATGGGCAAGCCATCCGGCACGAGGGCACCGGGCTCGCTGGCCAACTGGGCGGACTTACCGCACATATCCTGCATGAACGCGGGCGAGATGAACAAGTGCAGATCCGCCCCACGCTTGTTCAACCAATCGATCGCCTTGCCCGAGTAGATGAACCGCTGATGGCATACCCGTTTCACGTTCAGGTCACGCACGGCATCCGATGCGATTTGATGGGTGGGCAGATCATTCGCATGCACGATGTCTGGTCTGAATGCTTTGATGATTCGACGGAGCCGGGTGCGGGCGGACATGTAAGCCCACCACTTGCGATGATCGGTTTGCGGCAGCGGGCACACAACCACGTTCAGATCGGCATCGGCCATCGCCTGGCGCACTTCGTTGTCTTCACCCACGATCATCAATACTTCGTGACCGGCTTGCTGCAGGCCTTGTGCGAGGCGAAGGCCCGCTTGTTCTGCTCCGCCGAAGAACGGGGCGCGGCTGACCAGGCAGATGCGCAGCGACTTGGTTGAATGTGTGTGCGATGTCATGCCGCAATCCTCCGTTCGTGAAGGGCACGGTAGATATCAAGCACTTTGCTGAACGATGCCTGCGGGCTGAAGTGTTGGGCGACGCGATTACGGGCGAGTGGTGCATAGTGTTCGCGAATCACGCCGTGATTCACCAGCTTTTGGACGTGTTGTTGCAGGGCGTCGAAGTCGTCGGTGGGGGCGATCAAACCCGCATTGCCAACCACTTCCGCCACGCTACCGCCGGCGTATGCCGCCACCGGTTTGCTGCAGGCCATGGCTTCCAGCACGCTGTTGCCGAACGTTTCGTATTCGCTGGCGCTGACGAACACATCCAGCGATTGCATGAAAGGTTCAATGTCGTCCACGTGACCGATCAGACGCAAGCGATCGCCCAGTCGGGTAGCGGCCACCTTCTTCTGTAGCCAGTCGCGGTAGTTTTCATCGCCGGGCATGGCGTCGCCGGCGATCAGGCCGACCACGTTCGGGTTGTGCTGCGCGATGCGATGAATGATCTTGACCACTTCATGAATGCGTTTGATGCGGCGCAGCGCGCTGGCAGTGCCGATGACGATGGCATCGTCCGGAATGTTATGTGATTGACGGAAGGCGCGACCTGTATCGACATCCAGACCGAACTGCGTGGTGTCGATGCCTAATGGTACCAGGTGTTGGTGCTCAGCTGGGACGATCGAGCCGACGGCTTTCTCGCAGTCTTTACGTTGTTGATCGCTGGTCCAGAGCAGGGCGCTTGGGGCGCGTCTTCCGCCGAATGCCCACGCGGCAAAACCTTCAGGTAGGCGGAAGCGAACGTGGCAAACGATGGGGACGTTGATCAATCTCGCCAGCACATAGGCGAATGGATACACGTTGTGTTCGTTGCAGTGAATGAGCCGCACGCCACGTTTCAGAGCCCACATGCCTACCCGCGCCACGTGGTAAGCCAGTTCAAACGGTCGACGTCGATTGGGCCAAGGCATGGGATCGACCAGGCAGTCTATGTTTTCATCGCGCATCCACTGGCTGAGCGTACCTTCATGTTGCGCGACCACTACGGGACTGATGTCTTCCTGTTGCGCGAACTTCACCCAATACTGCAGAATACGAGCAGTGCTGTTGGTGTTCGGGTTGTTCGTCAGGTAGAGCACGCGCACGTCAGGCAGCCCTCCGTTGATCGGATGTGCCGACAACACGGTTGCGCATGGTCTGCATACTCGACCATGCACGGCGTGCACCGGGAAGCGACTTGATCCATCGCGTGCGCAGATTCGACCACTGATGGGCAAAGCGGCGTGTCGCCCGGAAATAGCGTGGGGATTCGCCGGTGGCTTGGGCCAGTGCTTCAGCAGCGCGGCGCAAAGCACGCAGATCGGTCAGCGTGGCCCGGTCGGCATAATCGCGCGTGAGTTTGCGGTGCATGGTGATGGTTGATTCGCGATCGACCCCGGGGAGCAAAGTGGCCAGGTATCGTGCGAACAAGCCGCGGGTCATCTTTTCACCAGCAGGGGCGCCATTATGCGAGATGCTGTTGTTACGGATGCGATACTTGACCAGCCGCTCAGATAGGTTGGCCATCTTTGTGACCGGCACCATGCGCAGCATCAGGTCGTAGTCTTGCCCGGGTTGCATGTGACGGTAGTTGCCCGCTTCGAGCACGGCCGATCGTCGCATCATGGCGCCGCACTGCATCACGGCATTGGCGAACAGTTGTCGCCAACGAATTTCCGCATCTTCGCAGGGTAAGGTGAACTGATGGTCGAGCACGTTTGTCTGATCGTCAACACATTCGACGTTCGTTCCCAGCAGGCCACATTCGGGGTGTGCGGTCATGTAGTCGACTTGCCGCGCGAGGCGGCTGGGTAAGTGGATGTCATCCGCATCGGCCATGGCGATCAGTTCGGTTTCCGTCTGAAACACCATCTGTCGGCGACATTTACCCAAAGGCAGGGGGCGGTCGGTCACCACATCACCGGGGATGCGATGGGGAACCCATTGTTTGAGGATATCGACCGTGCCATCGGTGGAGCCGTTGTCCCAGACGAGTAGCCGGAAGTTCGGGTAAGTTTGTGCAGCGATGGAGGCGAGCGTGTCCTCTATGTAGGGCATGCCGTTCTTGACGGGCATCAGGATGGTGAGTGGCTCGCTCATGAGTTCTATGCTGTTTTGCGTCTCCAGGACAGCGCATCGAAACGACCGCGCATAATCTGCCAGTTGATGTAGCTTTGGTAGGCGGGCTTACCGCGCAGCCTGTCCCACATGAAGCGGCCGAGTCGCGCTACAGCTTCGCGATACATCCAAGGCGGTGTGTGCCGCGGTACACCATGATCGAGCTGCAAATACTGGTCATAAAAACCCCCGGCCCGACGGTACGAACCAATGTGCTTCAGTGATGTTTTATGAGACGCCACCAGATGCGTCAGCGAAGCACTGGGCAGATAGCGTGCCTGCCAACCGTGATCATGCAGGCGACGCATCATGTCAGTTTCGGTTCCGGTGCGCGGGTAGGGCAGGTTGGGGTTCAGGCCAAGGTCGGTGTCGTAACCGCCAACCTGTTGGAACGCTGCACGCGGGCACGCCCAGTTGGGGGCGATGAACGATTCATCCTTGCGGAGGACTCTCGCTTTTCCGCCAAAATTTGTGCCACGTACAGATGCCGGTGCGTATTGCAGCAATTTCGGATCGGGCGCAGGTCCATCGTACTCACAACGCACCAGGCCGCCGAAGAACGTGTTCTCTGGTTGATCGCAGAACGCTTGCCAATACTGTTTGATCCACTGCGGGTCGGGTCGCACATCATCATCGGTGGAGATGATCAGTTTACCGTGCGCAGCACGAAGGCCGGTGTTACGCGCGGGGCTTTCACCCTGCTCTGCTTCAAACACATGCACCACTGGCAGATACTCACGGTGTTTGGCGGCGATCTGCTTGGTGTGGTCGGTGCTGTTGTTGTTGACGACGATCAGTTCCCACTTCAGCCCTGAAGGAATGTTAGAGTCGCGCATGGCGGTCAGCATGCGATCGAGTTGAGCCGCGTTGTTCCACGTGCACAGCACGATGCTGACATCCAGGCAAGCCGGGCTATCCCATTGCATGAGAGGAATCATGAGAGATGCTCCGCGAGGTTGCCGGAATGATCGAACGTGGGCAGACAGCCGAGTCGCTCGCGCAGGCGGCGCCAGTAATAGCGGGCGGTGGATGGACCAGGGATGCGTTGCGCACGGTTTGGTTGAATCACAACGTTGTCGGATGCAAGTTCACCGCGCTGGGCAACATCGGCTTCAACCAGGCGCGTCATGGTGGGGAACGGTTGATACTGGTTGAGCACCAGGTCACGTGCATGTCCGATCGCATCGCGGTGCTTCTGCCACAGGTTCGATTTGATCGCATCGTTGATGATGTGCGCAGCATCAGGGTCGTCGATGTCAATCCGAATCATCGCTTCATCGGGAAAGTAGTCGGTGATGTTGGTGCAGCCGAAGTAGATCGGCATCGTCCACGCAAGGAAGCAGTCAGCCAGTTTCTCCGTCCAGTAGTCTGGGCCGGCGTAATTCTCGATGGCCAACGAATAACGGTAGGAAGCGATGCCCTGCCATTTGCTCGAGATAGTCTTGAACCCTTTGCCGTAGAGGTCGAAAGGGACGCGGCCGGCGATGTTGTTGAGGAACTGCATGCGCTTGCACTGGCCCGGCCACAGCATTTCGTTGCTGGTGATCCATGACAATGCACGTGACTTCTTAGGCGGAGCCATATCAATCAATTGCGCATGGCTGCGATCGACGTGCCACGGAAGTACGGGATGGCCCGGCACGTAATGCCCGCAGGATGCATGGTGATCACAACCATACACGCGCGCAAACTGCGGAAAATTGTGCTTCAGATAACGCCAATACCGCACGGGTGGCTCTTCAACGAACAACCACACACGCGATGCCGGGCATGTGGCGTGAACTACTTCTGTCGGTTCAGTGAAGACAAACAGGAAGTCACATTGCTCGACTGGTTCATCGGTAAAGCGCACTGATCCCCATTGCCACGTGCCAGTGGGCGAGTGTGTGGCCAGATCAATGTTTCGCCATTTTTTGACGAGACGAACGAGCAAGGCGTTACTCCTTAACCGGCTGCACGTAAAGTGTTGGTCGGGGCAAATAGCTTGGCCAGTTTAGGTCGGTCGACCACGATACGCCGCACGAGTGGTCCCATCTGGTTGATGAATCGCTGACGCTGTTCGGCGTAATCGGTTGAGCGATTCATGATGCGCGGGTTGTCGCTGGTTTTTTCCGCCACGCGATCTTTCGTAGAACGCTGCGCTGCTTCGATTAAACGCGCCTCATCCAGCGGCAGGCTAAGCAATTCAAGCGCAGGGGTGATCGCAGCCACGATATCCGCCTGCATCTGTTCGAAACGAACAATGACACGATTTGGCCACATGCGTTGGGTCCAGTGCAGCAGGTGGGCGCGGTACACAGCCGACCACACTTCAACATTCGTGCTGTCGAATGGGTCATCACGGTGATACATGATCTGGCTGAACACAACGGGTTCAGGATCACGATAGAGGTAGATTAACTTCTGTGGGCGAAGCGCAAAGCGATAGTCGTGCGTGTGGGTCAGCAGGTAATCGTTGTTGTCATGCGCAAAGTAGGCACGCGGTTGTGAGGGCCGGTCAGTATAACGTTCGAGAATCATGCGCAGCCAATGGCTGCCCGTGCGCGGAAAGCTGACCAGCCATGGGCTTTGCGGATCCTCACGGAATCGCTTGGCCTGCGGCAACACGCAGTGCTTCCAATAAAGATACTTCGCCAAACCGATCACGCCGCTGCCCTCCGCTGTGGACTTACTGGTGCCGTCGATGACGCAGGACCTGTATCACCATTGAAGAGGCAACGCAGCCGCTGCAGCCAGGTCTTGCGTTTCTGGTTTGATGATTCGTTATTATCCAGCGGATGTGGAACGACGATCAGTTTGCGTGAAGGTTTGGCCATAGCGATGACGTTTGCATCGCGCTGATTGGCGGTGAAAATCAGGTTGCAGCCCAACTCACGTGCCAGGATATAGTCCGCATTGGACATCAGTTGCATGATGGTTTGGCGACGTTCTTCGATCATCAGTTCGACGATGACGACTCGTGGAGCAAAGCGCCCAAGATCGAATCCACGAATCACATCCGCTTCGGTGCCTTCGACATCAATGGAGACAACATCGATCGGCCCCTTCATCCCTGCACGATCGAGAATTGTGTTGAGGGTGCGCAGTGGCACACTCTGTTTCGTATGACCGTGGAAGTAGCGTGTGTGTGTTTCCTTGAACGTATCGCCCAGTGAAGGGTCTAACGTGGAAAGCGTTCCGCGATCGTTGATGTAGAACGTAATGCTATCCCGATCGCTGCAGCCTGCCGCGGCGTGCACACATGTCGAACCAGGACGATTGGACTTGAGCATTTGATAATATTTCGGGTGTGCCTCCACACAGACACCGCTCCACCCCGCACGCTCGAAGCTGTACGTATTGCTGAAGCGCATACCTTCTAACGCGCCAATTTCCACGAATGTGCCTGGATGGCGTTGTCGGCGAAACAGAGGCCAGATGATGCTGTCTTCGCCATGCTGGCTGTAAAATTTGGTTCTCATGCTGCGGACTCCGTGGGCTTGGTTTCATTGGATGGTTGAGGGGCAACATCGCGCACGCCGTTGTATGGCGCAGCCACGTTGGGATTCGGCTTAGACAACAAGCGGCGACGTAACTTCCACCACTGCTGCTTAAGCGTAGGGCGATGCGTCACCTTCTCGAAGCGGGGTTGATAGCGGCTACCTAGTTGACCGATGCAATCAGCGAATGCTTGCAGATCGCGCGGATGCATTTGGCGTCGGTGGACCCATGTCGCCTGGTCGAACGTTTGTTCGCTTGATTCCCAGCCGATGTACGTGGCCGTATCGTGATGATGCACGGGTGAGAAGTCGCGCTGCAGCAGCAGTGAGATCAACGCCTGCTCATGGCGATGGCTTGGTTCAACCGCTTTGACGTTTTCTTCGGTGAGCGTCAGTTTGTGCAGTTCTTCCAGCAGGTTGTCGATGGGGCTGGTTTTATCGAAGCCGATGTTGCCGGTGGCGGTGCCGGGCAGGTGACCGCGAAAGCCTTGCTCCACTTGGCAGGCACGATAAGCTGCTTCACTGGCTTGTGTCTCGATCGACCACGAGGTAGCCACCGCGAAGTAGCCATCGCGACGAATGGTATCGAACGCTTCGCGCATCGGGCGAAGGATGACCAGGCCTGCGTCTAACCACAGCACATGGTCGGCCGGCGCCTCACGCCATGCCCACGGTTTCCAGGTAAAGTGTTCGCGCCAGTGTGAGCAGAAAGCAGGTACTTCGACCACGTCGCAGTTATGATCGGCCAGTGTTTGACGGGTTGCGTCATCCAAGCCGAGGTCGTAGATGCGAACTTGCGGGTGAGCGGGCCAGTTGGCGTCGAGCGAACCCAACAGGGCCAGCAGAGACGGGCCGTAGGATGCCGATGCACCGGTAAGGATCATGCGGTCACTCATTACGCAGCCT
>JANQFT010000003.1 GCA_028277685.1 Phycisphaeraceae bacterium | reverse complement strand
GATGGCGTCCAACTCGACGAGATTGACCTGATTCTGCGCTCAACCGAAGGTCAGATGACGGTCGGAGATCTGTCGCTGACGATCAGCCAGAAGCGTGCGAAGAAAGGCATGCCCTCGGCGACCGATCTGAGAGTGTTAGCTGAGGTCGGCTGATGTTGCGGATTGCTCGCGGGCTGGGGTTGATTACACTGCCCGTGATGTACTGGCCGGCATCGAGGTAGTTGCGGATTGCTCGCGGGCTGGGGTTGATTACACTACGCTCTCCGGACAAACCAGTGCGATCGAGGTTGCGGATTGCTCGCGGGCTGGGGTTGATTACACTTACAGTGCGTGGCGGCAGCGCACTTCACTAGTTGCGGATTGCTCGCGGGCTGGGGTTGATTACACTGAGGCAACAGGTCGTGAAGGCGGCGATGGGGTTGCGGATTGCTCGCGGGCTGGGGTTGATTACACTCACCAGGCATCGGCTCGCCATCTGGCCGCGGTTGCGGATTGCTCGCGGGCTGGGGTTGATTACACTCCGATGTCGAGTTCAGTCTTCCAGGCGTGGGTTGCGGATTGCTCGCGGGCTGGGGTTGATTACACTTATCGACGCTGTTTAGCCTGACGCGTGGTCGTTGCGGATTGCTCGCGGGCTGGGGTTGATTACACTAGCATCACTATCCAGTGTTTCCACTTCAACGTTGCGGATTGCTCGCGGGCTGGGGTTGATTACACTAACGCAAAGCGCATGCCAAGACGCGGGATGGTTGCGGATTGCTCGCGGGCTGGGGTTGATTACACTGATACGCCTAAACGACGCCACCTACTCAGGGTTGCGGATTGCTCGCGGGCTGGGGTTGATTACACTGGCTACACAGCATGATCCTGATGGCGTGGGTTGCGGATTGCTCGCGGGCTGGGGTTGATTACACTTCGCCAACCTCAAGAAGCGACTCGGCCAGGGTTGCGGATTGCTCGCGGGCTGGGGTTGATTACACTCGTACCGGGCCGGGGGGTACTACCTACGTCGTTGCGGATTGCTCGCGGGCTGGGGTTGATTACACTTCTCGCTGAGCTCTTCCAAGATCAATGGAGGTTGCGGATTGCTCGCGGGCTGGGGTTGATTACACTTTCACTGCTAGAGTTCATCCGCTGGTGCTGGTTGCGGATTGCTCGCGGGCTGGGGTTGATTACACTCCGATACAGTTACACTCACGTTGGCCGGTAGTTGCGGATTGCTCGCGGGCTGGGGTTGATTACACTGGCCGTCTGTGTTAAACCGGTGTCGGTGCCGTTGCGGATTGCTCGCGGGCTGGGGTTGATTACACTTGGACGGTTTCTCCTTGAGCGATGCCCATAGTTGCGGATTGCTCGCGGGCTGGGGTTGATTACACTCGACCGACCCGGATAACTGTGCACCGATGAGTTGCGGATTGCTCGCGGGCTGGGGTTGATTACACTCGTGAGCGGTGAGGTCGTCCAGGCCGACAAGTTGCGGATTGCTCGCGGGCTGGGGTTGATTACACTCCAACGCTGCTTCGCAGCGAACCGCCTGCAGTTGCGGATTGCTCGCGGGCTGGGGTTGATTACACTGTTGGAGGTTCGCAGCCTCCGCCTGATGCAGTTGCGGATTGCTCGCGGGCTGGGGTTGATTACACTTGTCGGCCTTGCTCGCCAGTGCTTCAGCACGTTGCGGATTGCTCGCGGGCTGGGGTTGATTACACTACCTGTCCGCTAACCCGCGAGCTGGAGGGGAGATAGGGGCAATCGGTCATCAGAAAAGCTCGAGCTGCTGAGGTGGTGGCTCGGGTGGTTTTCGCTTTTTGCCCCAAAAGATATGCATCCGTTCGTACTGCTTGTCGGTAATGGACATCATGCGCACTTCGCCATCGGGGGGCAGGAAGGCCTTGACGCGTTCGACATGCACGGTGGTGTTCTCTTCGCTGGCACAGTGTCGGACGTAGACTGAATACTGCATCTGGGTGAAGCCGTCTTTGAGCAGGCTTTTGCGGAACTGCGCGTAATGGCGGCGTGCGGTTTTCGTGTCGGTCGGCAGATCGAACATGGCAAGCAACCACATACAGCGATACCCACTGAGATCCATCAGTCATTACTCGATGGGGGTGATTGAGGTTCGCAGACACCGACCGGGATGAGCAGTTGCTTGAATTCACCACGCAGGCATTGTACCAAAGACGCGGTGTAGCGGTGCAGGCTGACCATCAATGGGCCGGTGGTGTTGTCTAGGCAAACGGTTTTGGCTAGTAAGTTGAGGAGTGCTTGTTTCACATCACGATTGATCTGTTGGTGGCCGTTGATTGAAAGTTCGCGCACGCAGTGATCGACGAACGGCCGAAGCGGTTCGATCAGATCATCCGCCAGACAGAAGGGGTTACTGCGATTGGCATGATGGATGCCGATGGCGGGTTGTAGGCCTGCGGATACAAGTGCCCGCGCCACTGCCGCGCGAAGCACGGCATAACCATAGTTCAACATGCCGTTGACAGGATCATTCGATTGCGGCTGGCGACGAAAGTTTGGTGCGTGATCGTTTCGCCAGGCTTGCCAATATGTTTTGGCCGCCACAGCTTCGCGGTTGGTGGGGTCACCACTGCGCACCTGCTTTGCATCATCCAAAAGAGATCGTTGTGCGACGGCATCGTGAGCGATGGTCGCTGCCTGGCCGCGAATCTTCGCGACGACCAACTGCTTCCACAATTGTTTGATGACTGGTTTGGATGCGGCGATCTGATCATTGATCCGCCAGACGACTTCGTGGTTGTTTGAAAATGGCAACAACATGCCTGCGGGCAGATGATTGGCACCGCAAATCAGTACCGCCGCGCCAGCCTGAATCAACTCCGCCAGGGCATGATGTGAATAGGTGGTCTGCGCGTGATCAACCACGAGCATGCCAATGTCTTCACAGGGAACCGATGCCATCAGCGGGGCCGACTCGTCATCGGTGTGCTTGCGAATGCGCAACTGTCCCAGATGCACCGACAGATGTGCCGGCTGCTGCGATATCTCAATGGTTCGTTTGATCATCCAGCCACCCCAAGTGTGAAGCACCACGCATGAGGTGTATCGGTGTTGTCATCACGGCACTTGAGGATCAGTCATTGGCCCAGCGAATTCGACCAAGCGGATCAACGGTGACTTTGTGTGCGTCCAGCGTATTGGGCTGCGCACTTAGGATGGCAGCTTTCGGCTTGCTGTCGTGGGTCTTTAGCTTCTCACGCGCATCGGTGTGTTCCACAAACGACATCTGGTGACTGGTCGATGCCGCGGTGCGGAATACGCAGAGCCGCTCCTTGCCTTTGAAGTTGCCAAGCACCATTTCCCCACGGCTGAGTGACATGACAAATTTCGCTTCGGGTCGCTCAGGATGGACACGTTGAATCAACGGCAATTCCTTCTCCGCTTGCGACATGGCACGTTGCACTTCTGGCTTTCTGCGGGAGCGTTTGCTGGGCGTGTACCCCAGTAGTTGCTCGACGCGCTGTTGCTGCGCCTTGATGCGATTTACCGCTTCGAGCATGGTGACGAACACGGCATCACGTTTGGTTTTGCCGTCTACTTCCCATTCGAAGATGCAAAGGTGATGCGTAGAGCCGGGCTTCACATAAGCTTCATTGGGTGTGCCAGTGCGAATGGGGGTGATGGTTTGTTCTTTCTTTCTGACACGGACACGTTTGATCGGCACGTCGGAGGACATGGTCAGTGGGTTATCGGGATCGCATAACGCCTTCTTGATCGCACCAGCGGGCGGATCTTTCTTTCGGCCGAACTCGATGCCATGTTCCTTCAACCGGGCTTCGATCAATTCACGAATGGTTTTGTCGCAGATGTCCGGGATCATGGCGGGAGTGAGATCACCGATGGCCTTACGACTGACGAAAACGTCCGGTTGATCGGTTGGGCGATAGATGGTGTCTTCGTGCAGTGCGCCGGAGACTTTTCGATTGACCCGATGCGAAATGTTCAGGTCGTGTACCGCATCGATGGCAGCTTTGCGAATGTCCGTTTTGCTCCATGGTGGGGCGATGCGCTTGCCGTGGTACTGGGTTTCAACGGTGACTTCCCCCGTTTCCTGATCGACTTGCTCGACATCCACGAAACGACCGGACATCTGTTGCAGGCGGGATCGATTCACCAACGCGATGACGATGGCATCAATGGCATGGTGGCGATGATCAGCCCGGTTCTTTGCCCCCGGACGCAGGTTTGCTTCATCCTGCCAGGCGGGACTGTTGGGTAGTCCCTCCAGAATGGTGTCCAGGCCCCAGTGTCGTCGCAACACCGCGGTATGCTTACCCTTCAAGCCGATGACTTTGCTGGCATCATCAAACAGGCATCGCAAATACTCACCTGTCGCCTTGGCAATGTAGCGGGTGTCGTTGAGTTGTCGCTCGATGAAGTCACCATCGCTTGCTTGTTTTTGCAGGAAGCGACGGCGCTTGAGGTAGGGCAGGTGTCGCGCACGCTGGCAAACTTCTTCGTAACGCTGAGGATCGTTATCGGCGAGCCATTCATGTACCGTCCGCTGACCTTTGTCACGGTTGGCTTTGCGGTAGCAAAGCACCTTGTTCATCTGTGAATCGTCGAGTGACTTTGAATACGGCAGGATGTGATCGACCTGCGTTTCGTTACCGAAGATTCTCGTTTGCGGAATGCAGTCACCTGAATAGGGGCAGATGTGCGCCTGTTCTTCCCACAGCAGATAGCGGTGAATCTTATCCGCGGTGACTTTGCCGGCATTCTTGATACTGCGGATTTTCTCTGCGGCAAGACGACGATTCTCTTCACGATCACGCATCTCGTTCAAATGGTCGACGTACTTGCGGTAACCGGGCGTTCCTTTCTTGGGTCGCGTTTTCAGATCGCGCCCCATCTCCACATGGATTTCATCCGGCTTGCCGTGCACACGGATGACCAGATTCACCACCTTGCGCAACTCAACCAGCGCACGTTTGACCACGGGGTTGGGAATGTCCGCGATCGGGCAGTTGCGCGATCGTTGCGGATCGGGCAGCTTGTTAAACAGATACTTTTGCAGTTGATCTCGACGTTCGAAACCGGCCGCATGGATAGCAGAATCAGATGGATCATTGGCGCTCAGGAACTTGCCTGCTTCCAGGTGAGGTAACAGTCGATCAATCGCGGTGAGACTGAATTGGCTGTACCCCTCGGGGATATCAACTTCCAGCACGGCGTTGGCCTGTGTTTCGTTCAGTCCGTAATCGTTGATCAGTAGTTCAGCCACGTGATCGTCATCGCGGGCCGGATCACACAACAAACGCACGATGGCATCTTTTTCGGTTTCCGGGCGTTTGTGCCACGTTTTGCCAAGGACATTGGCCGATGCCAGCGCAGAATCGATGGGCTGCCCGAGCAGACGTGATCGCTTGCCCTTTTCCAGATTGAATTCCACAGACTCCAGAAAACCCAACGCTTTGCGAATCGCGTCGAATGTCATTTCTTTCTTCTGCGCTAATTTCTCTTTGAGCAGCGTGCGTTCTTCCTGTGAAAGAAAGCGATCTTCGCGTTGCTCCTCATCAATGATGCGCAGGTTATTCACGTCGAGCAACATGCGTAGACGCTGGGCATGGCGATCCGCACGCGGGCAACGCTTCAGGTTGGGCAGCAACTCACATTGTCCGATCATGGACTTCGGCCAATAGATCTTGCGCTGGAAGAAGATGATGCCCTGGATGCCGAACGCTTCCAACCGCGACATGTTCTTCGGGCGCTTGATCGAAAGGCGTGCCGCGATGGGGTCATCGGTTTTGCCAAACTGACCAAAACGCAGTGAATCGGTGAGCAAGCTGGTGTGGCCGAACTCACATTGACGTTGCCAGATCAGATTGAATTCATGATAGATCTGTTCGCGGGAAAGAGGACGGTCGCGCGTGTGGTCATCTTCGACACGTTTAGTATGTTTCCGCTTTTCGTTGAGCTGATACAGCCACGCGCCAACAGTTTCGCACTTGGCGTCTTTGTATGCCTGGTCGTTTTGCTCGATCTTGGCCAGCATCTCACTGGCTTCTTTGTTCTTGCGCTCTCGCCGCCGATTCGACCAGAACCCCCGGCGTTGATTCAGTTGATAGAAGATGCGCCCCAGTTCATGTGGCGTGAGTTGTTCGACCAACGCGCGAGCACGCAGTTCATAGGGATCGCACGCGAGTAGCTTTTCCTGAGCCGTCGACTCGCGCGGCCAAAGCCCGGCCGATATCATCGCCTCAAGCAAAGCGCGTCTGCGTTTGGTCCGTCGCGTGGTTTGACGTCGCATCATCCGCGCCGTGCGCCGCGCCTCGTTGCGTGATACTTCCTTCGCGGAGTCGAAGTTATCCACTCCTTCGGGAAACACACGAACGCCGCTACCGATGATGTCGCCTTGCTTGCCGTTGTCAGATTCTTCAATCAGCGCCCAGCCGATGGAGTTCGGCCCAAGATCAAGCCCAAGTGTGCGTGTTGGCATGATTCCCCACCCTTTCGAAAGATGTATTGGCTTCATTTACAGAGTATGCTAAAATGGAGCAGCAGGGACTCGAACCCTGCGAGCATGGATCTTAAGCCGCGCTGGCAGCACCTGCTGCCTGCCCCGGATAAAGCCTCCACGGTAGCTCGTGAGGGGCTTTAAAATAGCGTACATGGAATTCAATCTGGTCGCAAGGGATTTTTAGAGAACTTTTGCTTTTCTTGCTTCTCGATGGGCCACAGGCTCCATTCTGGTCGCAAGTTGCGGATTGCTCTCGGGCTGGGGTTGAGGGCATTGGCTGGCAGTAAGGGAACAACCTAATGGTCAAAAGGGAGTGATTCCCGCATAATACCCACCAGTGTAATCAACCCCGGCCCGCGTGTCTTTTCGTAACAAGAAGAGAAATTCGCAGGCCACGGTCTACGGATCGCCCGGCCGTCCAGCTAGCGCTGTACGGCCATTTTTGTGCGCAAGCGTGACCAGCAAGTTGCTTGTTTTGACATTTGGGACTGGCTATTGGCTGATGATCTGCCATCAATTCAGACATTCTTTTTCATTTGTCGAAAAAAGTGTTGCTAGGTCATCGTTATAGGTACTTTTCAAAACGACTTACATCCATGAAAGGAGGTCGTCGCGATTGAGTGGTATTGTGACCCCGTCATGCCGTTCTCCCTCGCTGGGTCATTCTTTGGCCTCAACGACGCGTTTCCACGGTTTTATGTTGCCCAGAATGATCCGGGACAACGTTCGACCGTC
>JANQFT010000226.1 GCA_028277685.1 Phycisphaeraceae bacterium | reverse complement strand
CATTTTGCTGACGCCGGTGCGATCCGCGATGTCCTGGAGGGTGACCAATATTAATTACCGGTAATCTAATTAAGATTACCGGTAATCTACAGCGCCGATTCTGACCCGGCAAGGAGTTTTTCGAATGAATCTGGGTGAAAACCGGGGTAGGGGTCGAGGGCAATGTCGAATGACAAAAACCGAATGTCCAAATGAATGATGAATAACCCAATGTCGAAACAGCAGTTTCCTGGTTCGGTTTGAATCGGCGAACATTCCAAGAGCAGCGCCCGTGAGGTAGCGGTGGCTCAACGCACAACAAAGGCAGTATTTCCTGCGACCCGACGACCGCTCCTTCACGGGCTTTATGCGGCTGCCCGTCGCTCGTTGCTGCAACGGTTTGTCCAGCGCTGACTTACATGCCGCACCGTGGTGCGCAAGAGTGACGCCGCTATACGACGTAGTGCGATGATCAAAGTCTTCGTGCTCATAGGGTTTGTGAATCCGTTGAACGCCTAACAAAATCCGTATGGCGCATAAAGTCCTCACAGTCGCGGCTCGTTAGATTCAGAATGACCTACTGCTCATACGCAACAAAAAGCCCGGCGTGTTAACGCCGGGACTTCGTGAATGATCATCAGATGAATAGTGACCGGCTATGCCTGCCGAAATGCTCGCGGGTTCACGCCCGCGGCTGCAGTTGTTACTTCCGTTACACCCGACGCAAACGCCGACGCATCATCAGCACCGCAGCGCCACCGAGCATGGCGAGCGTGGTTGGTTCGGGAACCAGCAGGATTTCGAACTTGGTGCTGTTGCTTTCGCGGTGACTGATAACGGTGGAGTCCATCGTGAAGCGCAGGTCGGCGGGGGTCAGCGACGCATCGATGGTTTCGTTGGTGGTCACATCAGTGATCAGCAGTTCCATGCGCGGGTTGCCGTTGAAACGGCTGCGGTCGCGGATGCGCAGGGTTTGGCCGGCTCCATCATAAATGCCCTCCACTTCGCCCCAGATCAGGGGAACGGTGTGGAAAGCTGGATCGAACACGCTGAGCGACAGCCCGGCGCTGCCCCCGTTGTCTTCGGTGTCGAACGCGCCCCACTTCACCGAGGTAGGCGACAGCACCAACGCACTGGCGTTCAGGAACACACCGCCGCTGTCTTCAAACTCGACGGTGTGCGAACTGGTGTCGTCGGTAATGGTCATATCCGCACTGAACCGATCATCGCAATTGGTGCAGATCGACTGTGCCGAAGCAACAGACTGACAGAATAAGAACAGACAAGCTGCGGTCAGCAGCAACGCGTAGCGCGGATAGCGCCTCATACTTTGGCCAAACATCATCGTGGCTCTCCCATTCCAATAAGGATGAGAGAGGACAGCGAGTCGTGCAGGGATGCACAACGCACCTGGCAGGATTGCCACAGTGTGGATCGCTCTCTCTCTCAATCGCCCTTCCCTGGACGCATGCTCCCACGGCCCGACCCCACAGAGGGATCTGGCGCAGAGCTACTCTCTTATTCCCACATACATACTACTTCGCGAATCGACGGTCTGCCAACGCTAAGTTGCAGATACCCACATTAAGTATTCATGATGGCAGGTATCGGACCTTCATACTGACAATTCGCACACCTACAGTTCAAGCCCTGGCCCCATCATGACAATATGAAACCACCCAACGTTGAATCCACCCACAGGTCCGTGCCCCTACCGAGCGCCATTTCCAGCTAGTTAGCGTATCACTTGCTTGATTTAAATCAAGATCGATTTATCCCAAATTTGTCCAACCCATCACCGACGGCGTTCTCTGGGCACTTGCCCTGCAACTGACAGCAATTGGGTCGGGCATAGAGCCATTCAGCCAGCTTTGGGCTTGAATGACCCTATTCAAGCCAGACGACAAATCCGGATTCACGCACTTTCCCCTTGGAAAGGGTTGGGGTGAGAGGGTTGGTGGCTGAAGCGCGTAGAACCGAGTTTCGCGTTCAAAGTGCCCCGCCGGGGCTGTTCGTACCAACCGGTTTCAACAGATCAATCTCCACCTTTTCGCTGGGCATGAGCTTGCCAGCGTTGATGCGCTCGGCGGGATCGAACGTTTTCTTGATCTGGTCGAACGTGCGCATCGTCGCGGGGCTGAACATGACGGGCATCATGGCCAGCTTCTCCACGCCCACACCGTGCTCGCCGGTGAGGGTGCCGCCCACACCAATGCAGTATTCGAGGATGGCGTGGCTGGCGTCCATCACGTTCTTCACATCATCGGGGTTGTCTTCATCGAACAGGAGGATCGGATGCACGTTGCCATCGCCGGCGTGGAACACGTTGGGAATGGTCAGGCCGAACTTCGCGCCGATGCGGCCGACTTCTTCCACCACATCCGGCAACATGCTGCGGGGCACGCAGGCATCCTGGG
>JANQFT010000049.1 GCA_028277685.1 Phycisphaeraceae bacterium | reverse complement strand
AGAAACTGCCGGCCGCGTACCGGTCATCGCAGGGGCGGGGTCGGCAGTTTCTTCCACCACTATGTCGACCACACGGTTGTGTTCATCGTGGCTGAGCGTGGGGCTTTCACCGGTGGTTCCGCAGGGCACCAGGCCGTTGATTCCGGAGTCGATCTGGAACGTAACATTTTTGCGCAGACGATCCTCATCAATGTTGCCATCGCGGAACGGGGTGATCATCGCGGTGAACGCACCTGTAAACATGGCTTTTACCTTTGCGCGTGGTGTGGTGGGCAAACCGGGTAGGCTACGACGAAGCGACAACAGATGCAACGGCCCACCGGCGCAAGAGAACAACCGCCCGAAAAAGCAGGGCGGTTGTGAGCTGGTTCAAAATGATATCGCAGGTTATGCGATGATATCAGAAGCGTCTTCAGTCTGTTCCGCTGGCTTCTGGGCGGGCTTGTTCCCATCAGGAATTTTCACCAGTGCGCCGCATCCACGGCACTTGACGCTCTTGCCTCGGGCTGTGACTGGAACCGCCAGAATTCGACGACATCTCAGATTCGGACACATCACCCGCACAAGCGCGTTTTCCATGGCTATATCCTCAAGAACTACACTGGCAAACTACCGTCCTGTGAGGTTATCGACCACTGCATCCCCCACCTTTAGGCGCAGTATGTGTGCATGTGGCCTAATTGCCAGAAAAAAACCGCGACGGATGTCGCGGCCAAATGGGCGTTACTGGACTCGAACCAGTGACTTCTTCCTTGTAAGGGAAGCGCTCTAGCCAACTGAGCTAAACGCCCGGAAGGGTCAACTATTGTATCGACCGAACGTCGCTTCGCCATCCAGCCCAAAACGGTGCACAAGCAAAGCCCACCCGGGAGGAGTCGGGTGGGCTTTGGTGGATTCTCGTAGCGGGAGGCTACGGTGAGTGCATCAGTTGGCGCGGCGGCGAATGAGCATGGTCGCCGCGGCCAGGCCCACCAGGCAGATCGAGGCCGGTTCGGGGATGGTGTAGCCGGCAGCCATCAGGTCCACGTTGTTGGATGACGTGCCGGAGATACGGATGCCCGCCACGCTGCCGGACACGACGCCCAGGTCAACCAGGTCGATGCCAACGCCGGCCAGGTTCGCCGTCGCGGGACCGAAGTTTCCGTTGTTGGTCGCATTGTCGCCGTTGAAGGTGAGGTCGGTGCCGACGTTCCCCCACTGACTTACCGTGATGTTCAGTGGGGTACCGATGACTGCGCCAGAACCATCGAGGGCGAGGACGGTGAAGTTATCGTTGCCGCCGATTTCAATGATGAAGATGTCGTTGCCCAAACCGGGCACACCCGAGGTGGCAGCGCCGAACATCAGGTCGCCGGCCTTCAGGTTACTGAAGCCATGGCCGACATCCAGTCCGAGGGCAGCGTTGGGGCCATCGATTTCACTACCGGCGAAGCCCCAGATATTGCGCACGCCACTATCCGGTGTGGGAGGCTTTTCCTGAGTGATGATTCCGTTGACTGACGCCACGCCACCGAGGTCGGTGTTGGTGCCGTCGGAGGTCGTGAAGGAGGTGATGTCGGTGGTGTTATCAACCGCACCGGTAGGAGCGGGCGAGAACGTCGCGCCGGTGATCGCCAGCACAGCCGCCTGCGCTGAACCGGCGAATGACAACGCGAGCAGGCAAACCCCGATGGCAAGAAAACGCAAAAACCCGGCCTGAGGGTGTGGGAAACGAAGCATGTGGATCCTCCAGTGAAAAAGAAACGCGTAGCGATGGAACCATACGCCACCATCCTGCGATGGCCAAGGGATATGCGTTGACATATTTGCAAAATTAATTGTATATTCTGATCATGATAACTCCGCGAAAAGCCACCGCTTCCCTCAAGTCTCCGCATGGCAACACCATGACCGGCAGGCAGTGGGAGGCCATGCGCCTGCGCCTTTACTGGGCCTATGAAGGCACACCCGCCGTGCCCGCAACGCCCAAACGAGATCCGGAAACACACTTCACCGTTGACACTCAAACCGCCTGGTACCTGCGTCGTGGATCGGTGGAACTGATCTGGCGCGATCAACCTTTTGTCCTTCACGCAGGTCAGTGGGCCATCTTCGGCATCGGTCGTGGTCCGCACCGATTCTCGCTGGATGCGGAATTGCTGTCGATCTGCTTCCGTGCGGAATGGCACACGGGACAGGCGTTATTCGATGACACAGACCCGATCGTCTTCCAGGCGGATGAGGGGTCACGTCTGAACAAAGCGGCAGGGCAGTTGATCAAAGCTGCATCGAAACTCGCGCCGGAGGCAAAGAATCGTTTGCTGCTTGCTGAGAGTACCTTCGGTGCTTACCTGCAAGTGCGCCGAGCTTACTTCGGCTGGCTGGATGCGCTGGCGCGGTGTTTGGTCGAGCAGGGCGTGGCGATGCGAGAAGTCTTTCCCGATGACGAACGTGTCAGTGAGGCGATGCGCGTGCTGGATGAGTGGCCGCTGCATAAACCTTTTACCGAGGCGGAAGCCGCTTCAGCGATGGGGATGAGTCGGCCCCACTTCAGCCGGGTGTTTGTTGCCGCGTTGGGACTGACGCCCAAATCGTATTTCGATGAACGTCGTCTGCGGACAGCGCGCGAGCAATTGATCACCGAAGATTTACCCATCAAAACCATTGCCTACCAACTGGGCTTTCATGATGCGGCACACTTCTCGCATTGGTTCGCCAAGCGCACGAAGGTAAGCCCCGGTCGCTTCCGAAAAGGCAAAGCCAGTTCGTGGGTGTTGGCGTAGTGCATTGAAAAAGCACGCCCTGCGATGAGGACGGGCTTGGAAGTGTCATGAAGTTAACCATCGCGACAGCGCGCGAAGTGCGACTTACCCAGCGCGGCGACGACGCAGCGCCACCATGCCACCGATCACCAGCAGGGCGATGGTACCCGGCTCGGGCGTGCTCACAGCTTCGATCGCATCCACGTCAAGCTGGATGAACTCCTGGCCATCAAAGAACGCCATGTTGTCCAGCGTCCACGTGTGGTCCCAGAGGTGCCCCCCGTGGAAGAGGAAGCTGGCGGTGGGCCCGGCCGCACCCATCTCGAGGATGAAGATTTCGCTGCCGGTGGCGTAGAAGCCGTCGGCGTCGGTCGGGTCGGCAATCTGCTCGATGCTGAAGTAGAGCTTATCGCCGATGTCGAAGCGGGTCTCTTCACCATGCAGGTCCTGCATCATCAAAGCGTCGAGTTCGATCTGCAGGTCGTCAACGCCGGAGGGCAGGCTGCCCAGCAGGCTGGCGACGGCACCAGCGATCACGCCCTGGGTGACGTAACCGGTACTGCTGTGCAGTGTCGAATCATAATTCCACACGCTGAAGCCGCCGGGCGTGAACGCATCGCCGCGGAGTGAATAATAGTTGGCATCCGAAGCGGCTGGTGCTTCTTGCGGGTTCGAGACTTCCGGGCCCCAAACTTCCAGGGCATCGACGTTCAGGATCGGATCGCGGGTGTCGGTATTGATGTCGACCGGTTGTGCAGCCCACAGTCCGTGTACCGGCGCACCGGTAAGCTCGAACTGAACATCGCCAGGCAGCGGACCACCGATGGGCGGATACACTGGCGTGGCGGGAGATATGGGTTTGACGGCGGTAGGCAGAGGCACATCCACCGAGTAAATCAGGTTGGTGGCATCCAGGTTCAACGCCTCGAACAATGCGTCAAAGCGATATGCCAGGGCATCGACCTGGCGATCCTGGTCCGGCGCGGTGCTGGGCCCCGGACGGCTGCCGGAGTAATCCGCTCCGCCAATCAGACCGGGCGGGGGGGTGGCCACGGTGTCTGCATCCCAGAAGACATTCTGTTCAGGATCCGGCACCAGCAACCCTGGGCCAGGTGGAGGGGCATCATGATCAAGATCAAAACTCAGTTCCTTGCCGTCCACATCAAATGGTGCAGGTAGCGCAAGACCCGGTGACGGAATGACGCCACCAGGCACAGGGGTGTATGGATCGTAAGCCAGGGCCGAGCCGGCCAGACCCATGATGGCCAGCGCAGCCAACAGTTGTTGCGTTGCTCTCATCTGAACTCTCCTGAATCGAGAATCAACTCGATGGGTGTCGCCACACACCATGACACATCCACAGCGTCATATCAGCGCGGCGTACAAAGCGTCTGTGTTGAAATGAAGATTCTCTCGGACTCCTCTTAATCACCATGGTCGGCCTGTGTTGCCGACCGCCTCTTTCCCATGCCCTGGCCGCGGAAGGTGTTCCCGCGGTTAAAAACCCCCGAAAGCCCAGCGGGCTTGCTTCACCAGCCGCACCTATTAAAACCCGCCGCGTGAGTTTTGCCCGGTGGACTGAAACCAGGCATGGCCATGGCCTGGTCAGTCGCTGGGCATTCGGCAGAATGGTTGCCGAACGTCACGCATCCTCCTGCCCATCCGATTCTCCCCATTCCTTTCCATCCGACTTTCCCATTTCCGACGCCGCCTGATCACCATGATCCCTGGCCCATTTTGCTCTGTCGCGAATCGCATACGCATTCACTTCGCCTCATCCGAATCAAACGCACACAGCAGGGCCATAGCGCAGTCGTTTGAGACTCAAAAAACATAGCTTGTAGCTAATGAATGTGCAACTATTTTGCATATCTTAAATATGCGTGCTCGCTTTTTCAGCGTCCAGGCACGTTCAATCAGGGAAAAACCTATGCCCCGTAGGCATGGCGGAAGATGCGGGCAGCCGCGGCATGGCAGCGCCCACAAATTTAGCGCCGCGGCTTCGCAACGTGCGTAACCATCCCCACCTGCTCACCACTCGTCCCACACCCCTTTGTGCGTTAATCTGTGCTACGCACACCATTCACCCCTCGCGCGGAGTTTTCATGCACGTCGAATCAAACGGAAGAAACATCCACCTCACCGCTGAGTGCCCGGCAGACATCACCACCTGCGAATTGCGTATCTACAGTTCCCGAAACCACACCATTCCCAAGTTGTCTGATCCTTCTCCCCGCGATCCGAATCCGAATGCGTTTCACTTTCGCCGCTTTCACCGCAATGTGCTCTATCCGGTGGTGGATGTTGAGCTGACCGATGACACCGAAGGCGTGCTCGAACTGTCGCATCTGCTGCTGGGCACGTGGACGATGAACCCGCACTACTACCCGCAGGAAAAAACCCCCCTCACCGAACAGATCACCTTCCCCGCGCGCCTGCTCGAGCATTGGGAAAACTGGTTCTGCTACAACGACTGCAATCTTGAACCCGAAGTGTTCTACCTGCGCAAACAGTTGACCATCGACACCGCCAGCATCCAGCACACCATTGCGCTGCTTAGTGACAGTTGGCAGGGCAAACTCGAACTGTGGGATACCACACACGATGAACCACGCTGCTTCGCTCATGCCGAGGTTAAACACGAACACCCGGTACGGCCGGCCAACACCGCGCGCGACCTGTCACGTGAGTCGTTGCTGTTCGCGCTGGAAGGTTGCCTCGAATACATTGCAAAAAGTCAGCAGAGCAAAACCGACAGCCCAATGTCCCGCGCGACCCATCTGTTCTACGACTATGATGCCCGCACTTTCCGACAAAAGAACTGGCTGTGGACGCACGGCCCGGCCATTCTCGCACTCCTGCAAGCTGCTGACCAACCGGAAATGACCGACATCTTCGGCGCAGATCGACTCAAACAACTCGCCACAGATCTTAGCGATGTCACCCTCGATTATCAGGTCGCCGATACCGACCACCCCGCGCATGGGCTGATCCTTTGCCGCTACGATTTCGAACATGAAAGTGAAAAGCTCTACGAGTCGAAGTATTCACCCGCAGACGGTTTGTTCCTCGTCGGTTGGGGTTGGATTCCCATGTACAAAGCGACCGGCGATGCGAAGTATCTCGAAGCGAGCCGCCGTATGGTCAGCGCGACCGGCGAGCTTTTGACCATCGACACCATGATTCAGCAGGACTACTTCGGTGTCGAAGGCATCTGGAAAAACTTCACCATGGATGAGTCCGGCTTTGGCATGGAGGGCCTGGCTGATACTTACCTGCAAACTGGCGACGAGCGCGACAAGCAAATCGCCACCGAATACCTGAAGCAACTGACCGATTACCTTGAACGTGAAGATGGTCTGTGGGATCGCAATTACCATCGCCACTCGAAGAAGGTCGAGCCTTTCGTTGGAGCCACGCGTGGCATGGGGTGGGCGATGGAAGCGGTCACCTCTGCCTGGCGCATGGGCTTAGGTGATGTATACCTCGACAAATCCAAAACCATGGCCGACTTCATGTTGAAGCATCAACACGATGACGGCTGCTGGAGTTTCTGCTGCACCAAGCCGAAGGATGCACAAGGCATCAGCGAGAAAGGCACCGCGCTCTGGAGTGTGCTGCTCTATCGCCTCTACGACATGTGCGACGAACAGAAGTACT
>JANQFT010000199.1 GCA_028277685.1 Phycisphaeraceae bacterium | reverse complement strand
AATCAAGCGGTGCATGGATGGATGAATCGTGACCGAGAATCACCTGAGCGGCCGTATCACCGACCAGCAATATCGGCACGCCGGCTGCGGCCAACCAGTGCGCCGTGGTCGCGTCGTAACAGGTCAGCATGGGCAGCGGCTTGCCTTCATCCACCATCTGCCGAATGCGTTTGAGGGTCACCGGTTTAACCGGAGTTCTGTCTTCCATCCTGATATTGTAACAGGCAGACGACCGATGTGGACTTCAATGGATTACCACATTGATGTCGGCGAGGTGGGGCAAACTGGCTATACTGGTGTTGGTCGGATTCCGGTTCCACCATCTAAATTCGTACACGCCGCCTTGCGGCCAGCGGGCAGGGATTCATGTCGAGCACTCCTTCGGAAGAGCAAACACCAACACTGCACCTACTCAAAGGCAAGACGCACGCTTCGGTTTACCCGTTATTGACCGGGCTTGAACACCAGTTGTGCGCCATGGCCGTGGCGCGCGGCGACAGCCCCGGGCTGGTTTATGCGGATCGGGCGAGTAAACCCACCAGCGTGTTGATTCTTTCACCGGAAGGAAGCTACGTCGCCGGTGATGCGGCAAACGAAGACTTCAACGCCGCGTTGCGTCAGGCCATCCTCGACGGCCTGCTGGACGAACATGATCCAAGTTTCGTGGTGCCTTCGCGCGCCTGGCGTAATGCCCTGCCGGTTATCTGCAAGGGACGCCGCGTGGTGATCGTGCCGCGTCGACACTACCTGTGCACCAAAGTCGGCTACGACTGGCAAGCCGCAGTGCCCGATGGTTTCAGTGTGCACCCAGTTGATGAGAAGCTGCTGCGCAAACGCAAGCTCCAGATGCCCGATCACATCACCAGATGGATCAAGAACAACTGGAGCGATCGCAAGACATTCCTCGAGCATGGCTTCGGAGCCGCCACCGTGGACGATGCGGAGCAGCAGGTCGTCTCCTGGTCGGTGGCTGATTGCGTCTGCCGGAAGCGCGGCGAAATCGGCATCCACACCGCAGAGCCATATCGTCGTAAGGGACTGGCGACCATCACCGCCGCAGCATGTTTAACCTTCGGCTTCAAGCGCGGCCTGAAGGAAATCGGCTGGCACTGCAACGAAAATAACATCGCTTCGTGGCGCACGGCTGAACGCGTGGGACACACGCAAAACCGTTTGTATGAACACTCTGTCGTGATGCCCCCGGAAAACGATTGACCCGCCCCTCTTGCGAAATGGCGCGGGAGAATCAGCGGCGGTTCTCACGTCGAAATGCGCCGGGGCTTTGCCCGGTCTGCTGGCGAAAAGCATTACTGAACGCGGCCACCGTGGCATAGCCCACCCGCTGTGCCACCTGCGGCAATGTGATGTCAGAG
>JANQFT010000187.1 GCA_028277685.1 Phycisphaeraceae bacterium | reverse complement strand
TCGAACAACCGTTGCTGCCGGGCCTGCATTCGCGCGAGTTGGGCACCAGCAGTGAAATCGAACGCGCCGCCGAGCTGATCAACCAGGCAAAGCATCCGGTCATCTATGCCGGCCAAGGTGTGCTGCTTTCCGGCGCGGCGGACATTCTCATGCAGGTTGCCACCAAGGCCCGCATTCCCGTGACCACCACGTTGATGGGCCTGGGTGGTTTCGATGAATTCAATCCGCTGAGCCTGCACATGCTGGGCATGCACGGGTCGGCTTACGCCAACTACGCCATGCAGGCGGCGGACCTGGTGATTTCCATCGGCGCGCGATTCGACGATCGCGTCACCGGTCGCATCGCCGACTTCCTGCCTGAAGCGCGGCGAGCCGAACGCGAAGGTCGCGGCGGCGTCATCCACTTCGACATTGCGCCGGAGAACATCGGCAAGAGCGTGCCGGTCACCCTTGGCGTGGAAGGCGATGCCCGCAAGAACCTGGAAGCGTTGTTGCCGTTGCTTGAAACGCACGCCCGTGAAGACTGGTTCAGTCTGATCGATCAATGGAAAGAACGTCATCCGTTCAGTTACACCCCGGATGATCGCCCCGGCCACATGAAGCCGCAGCAGGTCATCGAGGAACTGTGCAAGCAGACCGATGGCGAAGCGATCATCACCACCGGCGTGGGTCAGCACCAGATGTGGGCGGCGCAGTTTTATAAGTACCGCCATCCGCGTCAGTGGGTAACCAGCGGTGGCTTGGGCACGATGGGGTTCGGTTTACCCTCGGCAATCGGCGCGAAACTGGCGCAGCCGGATAAGGTTGTTGTGGACATCGACGGCGACGGTTCGTTCTGCATGACCGGCATGGAACTGTGCACCGCGGCGCAGTACGGCATCAACATGAAGGCGCTCGTGCTCAACAACGACTTCCAGGGCATGGTGAAGCAGTGGCAGGACCTGTTCTATGAAGAACGCTACAGCCACACCGAGATGCACAACCCGGACTTCGTGAAGATGGCCGAGTCGATGAACTGTGTTGGTATGAAGTGCGAGAAGTCGGCTGACTTGCCGAAGGTGATGGAGGAGTTCATCGCATGTGACCGGCCAGTCGTGTTGGAATGCCTCGTCGAAAAGCACGAACACGTGTACCCGATGGTGCCGGTGAACGCGGCGCTTCACGAAATGAAATTTGGCGACACGTTGCCAGAGGATCGAAACGATCCACAAAAGTAATCGTCACACATCATGAACAAACACAAAGCCCACGCATCGCCATGCGTGGGCTTTTCTTCGCGCAAGAAAAAACCTGCGAGCCTGTCTCTGTATTCCAGTGTAAGCCCGCAATGGGCCAGTTTAGTAGAGACTATTAGCAGGTCGCAGGTTTGTACTAATAGTATCGGTCGAACACCCGTACTTCGATAACACTTTCGCAATCTTTTACGAACAAATTACTCACGCAACAACAAACGCAAAAGTATCGGACGCAACAAGAGATTGGAGATGGTTTACGCCGCTTCAGTCAACGAAAGCAACTCGCCACCGAACTTGACGCGACATGCATTCAGCCATTGGTCAACCGCATTCGGCGATGCGTGGCGTTCGAGTAATGTGCGCACCGCAGCAATGAGCGACTGGCGATGCGCTTCATCCAGATCGACCAGCGCTTCGGTGGCGACGTTCGCATCGCCACGCATGACGTTCAGGCACAGCGACAGATCGAGCACGGCATGGTCGGCTTCGGGCCTGGTTGCCTGCGTGTTCTGCACAACCGTTGACGCTGCAGCCAGGTTGCTGTC
>JANQFT010000183.1 GCA_028277685.1 Phycisphaeraceae bacterium | reverse complement strand
CGCCGCCCCCACCCCATGATCGATTCCCCCGGCGCTGATGACTGGCTGGACGATCCCGCTGCCATTGATGTGCCCGCAGACAGCGAAGCACTCACTGAGGCCGATGCGCTGGCCGAATCGGATGAGCCGGAGCATGTGCGCTTCAAACTCACGCGCGATGTGAACAAGCGGCTTGATCGTTACCTGTGCGATCGCTTCCAGAAACTCAGCCGTTCCCGCCTGCAGAAACTCATCAACGAAGGGGCGGTCATGGTAAACGGGCGCGAGCCGAAAAGCTCCACCGTGATTCGTCTGGGTGATGTGATCGACATCACCATGCCGCCGCCGAACATCAAGCTCATTCCGCCGGAAGAGATTCCGTTGGATGTGCTGTATGAAGATGAGCATCTGATCGTTATCAACAAGCAGGCGGATCTGGTGGTGCATCCGGCACGATCAAATACAAGGGGTACATTGTTGAACGCGCTGGCTTGGTACTTCCGTGAAGAGAAAGCGAACGGGTTGGAATCGCTGAGCAACCTGGGCGTGGATGAACTGCGACCAGGTATCGTGCATCGCCTCGATAAAGATACCACCGGCTGTATCGTGCTGGCGAAAAACGAAAACACGCACATGAAACTCGCGCGGCAGTTCGAGCAACGTCATGTGCAGAAGTATTATCTGGCAATCACCCACGGTGAGATGACCCCGCCCGGTGATGTCATCGACCAGCCCATCGGTAAACATCCGCAGGTGAAGGAAGCTTGCGCGGTACGGCACGATACCGCCGCACGGAACGCGGTGACCATTTACCGGGTGCGCGAAGTGTTTGATGGTTACTCGCTGGTCGAGTTAGAACTGAAGACTGGTCGCACGCATCAGATTCGTGTGCATCTCACGTTTTGCGGGTTCCCCATCATCAGCGACATCGTGTACGGCGGCGAACCATTTGGGGAAGCGGAACTCGCCGAGCCTCCCGCCGCCACAGGCAGCCAGCCGATGATGACCTTTGCCCGCACCAAGGCCGAGGGTTTGAAGGTGTGGTCACGGATGGATCGCCGGGTGGATTTGATCATGGCCCGGCCGGCACTGCATGCCGCCTTGCTGCAATTTCGTCATCCGGTGACGGGTGATGCGATGACCTTCACCGCACCGCTTCACGCTGATATGAACACGGCACTGGAGCGTTTGCGCGATACCCGGGCAAAGTCCGGTCCCTTGTCGGCTGAGGGCGCGATGGTTGATCTGGATGAGGTATCTCAAGGGTAAATTGTTTGTATGAAAAGGTTTACATCTTATTCTGCGAGGCCATATTCATGAAGATTTCATGTCGACTCGACTTTCAACTTGACCCGCGCTGATCCATGGTGAATGATTGAGCCGGAATGAGAGGGAGAAGTTCGCGCTGACCGACCGGTCGCGTGTGATCCTCCCGAGCGAAAAACCACACCACTTGACGATTCTTGTTGTGCGTTGATGTGGTGATGGATGTGAGAAGGAGTAGACGATGACCAGGGCATTCCTTGGCGCACTGGCCGTATTGGTGTGCGTAGCCACGGCTCAAGCTGCGGTGGTGACTTTTGATGTGGTGCTTGATGAAGATGGTGTGGGTACGTTCAACGTTTACGCCTCCGCCTCACTCGGTGATAACTTTGGCATCAGCGGTTTTCAGATTGAATTCGATCAAACGACCGTGTCAACCCTGACATTGCTTGCCCCACGCGCAACACTCAGTTCTGCCCGTAATGACTCAGTAGGTTTTCTGCTGTCGCAACTCCCCAGTGCGGGCAATGAGAACAAACTGGGGGCAGGTCAGGATGTGGCCCAACCCCAACAATTGATCTACGGCTTTGGTCAAACAGCAGGCTCACTGCCTCCGGTGCTGGGCGGTACCGTGATTCAAGCCAACTACGGTGCTCCGTTGCTGGTGGGTTCCGGGCAGTACATTGGTGCCGGGCCTGTCGTGGAAGAGGGCTTTGGTAAAACCGAAGCCAATGTGTTCATGAGCCAGGAAGCGTTCATCGCTCCGCCGCAAGGCGTTTCGCCAGACGTGACGGATGCGGATGTCGTGGTGAACATTATCCCTGAGCCGATGAGTTTGGCCATGCTGGGCGTAGGTGGCATCGCATTGATCCGCCGCCGGCGTAGCGCCTGATTCGTCTGTGTTTATAACTTGCCTTACCTCAAGGGCGTCCTGCTTTGCTGGGCGTCCTTCTCATTGCGCTGATTCGCTGATGGTCTGGAGTGCCTTGGCTTCCAGTTCCTTCAGCAACGTGTTGGCTTCAGCCGATTGCCTGGTGCCGGGATACTGTTTTGCCAGATCACGCAGGGATGTGCGGGCTTGCTCGGTCTTACCTGCTGAGATGAGCAACTTCGCCAGACGCAGCTTGCCTGCAGCTTTGGAGTTATTCGGTAGAGCGTCCGCATTGGCGGGGGGTGCATCGTCGTTTGCCGCAACCGGCGCCTCGGCCACTGTTCCGTGGGCAGGCAGGGCGATGCCCATTTGTTTCAGCATATTGCGTGCGTGACCGGCAGAAGTGCTGTCAGGGTATTGCTTGATCAGATCGAACAGCATCTGGCGGGCGGCATCCTGCTTGCCTGCACTCAGTGTCAAGCGCGCCATGCGCAGCATGCCATCTGCTTTCTCCTTGGTTTCATCCGGAACGCTGGCCGATCTGGTGCCGACCGCCGTGCCGGGCATGGTTTTGTCATCCTCGGGGGAGTAATCCAACCATGCCACGAAGGGGGCACCCGTCATCTGGGTGGTGTCAACGGTGGTGAGTTTCAATTCACGTTGACGCAGTTGCCACACCCGCAAAGGTTGGTATTCGCCACTTTGGTCAGGTCGTGAGGCCGCGCTGACCATGCGACGCATCTTCGGGCTGAACGTCACGAAGGCGGTACTCGCCGCTTCGCTGCTCAGTTCGACTTGGGTGATGCGCTGGCCGTCTCGCAGTCGATACACTGAAGCCCAGCCTTCAGGATCATCAACCATGATGACGAGTTTGCGCCTTACATCGATCAGGCCGCGCGTGGCGCTGGTGGCGTGGATCAGCGAGATCACCTGGCCGGTATCGCACTGGACCACGGCTGCGGCGTTGAATGGATCGCCCGAAACCAGGGCGTATTTCGCATCGACGCTGATGTGCCAGATCGGTCGGCTCACGCGTGCTTCGGCGACGCGCTGCCACGTGGTTGTATCCCAAGTGGTGAGTCGACGACCGGCAGCGACCAGCAGCCGACGGTCATCCGGCGTGAAGCGGAGGAAATCAGTTGGGGCCGCATCTGTTTCGACAAGGCTGGTAAGCTGCTCGCCTTCGGCGTTGAGGACCACTGCGATGTGACCGCCATCACTGGTGCCGCCCACGGCAAGCATGCTGCCGTTGTTGGCATACGCAAGTGTGCGTGGTTTGCCCAGCGTGGCCACATCCATCCGCTTGGACCATTTGACCACGCTACCTTCCGCGGGCCAAACACGAACCAACGCATCATCGCCGCACACCGCAAGATCATCATTGGTGGGGGAAAAGGTCATCGCATGAATGTGGCTGGCCCCGGCGTTCAAGGGACGAATCGTGGCCCCACTGCGCAAGTCGCAGATGCGTATCCACGTGGAACTGCCCAGACGATCTGCCACTGCGACACGTGATGTTTCAGAAGGCACCGCGGCAGTCAACGTTGTGCTGTTGGACGGACGGCTGACTTCACCGATCTTCACCAAGGGTTCGCCGACCATTGCATTGTCGGAATCCAGCGGATGTGCGCGCAGGGCACCAGCATCCTGCCAGGTCACCACGTATTGCTGCTCGACGTTTTCGACCACGACGCGATGACCATCCACGGCAAAGCGAATGCGCTCGACCTGATCGATCGGCAACGAAGCAGAAGCCAGTTGTTTACCCGTGGCTACATCCCACAGCAACAGTTCGCGGCCCTGTTCATGGCGGCGGTGGCGGGGATCGTCTGCACTGCGCCTGGCTGACGTGGCGAGGACAGTGCCATCCGGGCTGAACGTGGGCAGTGACACTTCACCACCGGGCAACCCGTAACGACGTGCCACCATACCCGTGCCGGCATCGACCAGGGCAATGTCTTTCTTCTGCCCGTCTTCCTGTGTACCGGCCAGGTATTTGCCATCCGGGCTGAATGCCAGTTCGGTCATGGGCGGCATGGCGGCAGCAGGTTCACCAGTACTCAACTGATAAAGTTGCACACTGCCGATATCGCTTTCGCGTTGTTCGT
>JANQFT010000343.1 GCA_028277685.1 Phycisphaeraceae bacterium | reverse complement strand
ATCGTGCCTGTGCTCAAGCCGTTCGTCGATGCCGGCGGCAAGGTGATCCTCGAACCCGGCCGCACCATTTCGTGCAACGCCGGAGTGCTCATCACGCGCGTGCAATACATCAAAACCGGCGGCCGCAAGAAGTTCGTCATCGTGGATAGCGGCGAGAACCACCTCATCCGCCCTGCCATGTACGATGCGTTCCACTTTATCTGGCCGACGAATGTTGCGCCGAATCATGTGCCCGAAAAACGACTGGCCGACATGCCCAATGAAGGGTTGGAACCGTGTGATGTGGTTGGCCCGATCTGCGAAACGGGCGATTTCTTTGCCCGCGATCGCGCATTGCCCCCGGTAGCGCGTGGCGACCTGCTGTGCATCTTCGGAGCCGGCGCGTACGGCATGGTGATGGCCAGCAACTACAACGCCATGCCCCGCCCCGCCGAGGTGCTCGTGCACGGCAGCGAGGCCAAGCTTATCCGTCGCCGCGAAACGTATGATGACCTGATCGCGCCGGAAATCAATCTCGCCTGATCGCATGCGCTTCTGCGCTCTCTGCGTTCTCTGCGGTTAAACTACCCCCCATGGCGAAAGAACGGATCGTTAGTGGCTCGACGCGCGATACGAACGAAGAAGCGTTCAACCTGTCCCTGCGCCCGGAGCAGTTGCACGATTACGTGGGCCAATCGCGCCTGGTCGAGAAGTTGAAGATCGCGCTCACCGCGGCCAAGCAGCGCAAAGATCCCATGGAACACGTGCTGCTGCATGGCCCACCGGGCCTGGGCAAAACCACGCTTTCACATGTGATCGCCAACGAGATGGGCACGCATCTTGCGGTCACCAGTGGGCCGGCCCTCACGAAGGGATCGGACCTGGTCGGCACCCTGACCAAACTTCAGGCGCACGATGTGCTGTTCATCGATGAGATTCATCGCCTGCCGGTTGCGCTGGAGGAATACCTTTACTCGGCCATGGAAGATTTCAAGGTCGAGTTCGTCGTCGACAGCGGCATGCACGCCAAAACCATCACCCTGCCGCTGAAGCCGTTCACGTTGATCGGCGCCACCACCCGCGCAGGTCTGCTGAGTGGCCCGATGCGTTCGCGGTTCGGCATCACGCACCACCTCGACTTCTACGATGAACAGGAACTGCTCTCCATCCTGCATCGCAGTGCTAACCTGTTGAACATGCAAAACCCCACGGACGAAACACTATCGCTCATCGCCACCCGCAGCCGGGGCACACCGCGTGTGGCCAATCGCCTTCTGCGTCGCGTGCGTGACTTCTCACAGATTCGCCACGCCGACAAACTCAACGAGCAAGTCGTCAACGAAGCGCTCGAACTGGAAGGCGTTGATACGCTCGGTCTGGATGAACTCGACCGCCAGTACCTGCGCACCTTGGGTGACATCTACCGCGGCGGCCCGGCCGGTCTCGAAGCCATCGCCGCCACCTTGAGTGAAGACGCCGGCACGCTGGAAGACATGGTCGAACCGTTCTTACTGCAGATCGGTTTCCTGGCCCGAACCAGACGCGGCCGCCAACTCACACAACGCGCCGCAGAGCATATGGGTATGAACATCGACCTGACCGACGGTTCCAACGGGTTGTTTAACGGGAACAGTTAACTTCTACCGTTTCGATGCTGCTCAGGGCTTCACGCTAGTAAGGACGACACGATGATGGTGTGTGGGTTGATGGTAATCCGGTGGGAAACGATACCTCCGTGGCTGGTTTGGGTCGGCGGTTTCGTGCTGGCGATCCTCATGGTGATGAGCTTGTACGTGATGGTTAAGTACGGCCCGAATGGCAGGATCGTTAGTAGGCGTCGACGCGGCAACAAGGCCTATCTTGTACAGCACGGTTGGGAAAACGTCCTGAATGATGCAGAGATACGTAAAGAGTTAGACACATTGCCATGGTCAAACTGGTTAGGTTGGTGGACTCCTGTTCCACTGTCTGCTCATCGGTGCAAGAAGAATGCTTGGGAAGTGATCTTGGCCGTCTTCGAAGATCGGTTTGGTGAATTGCCTGTCACATTGCTTTGGCTACGGTGTGAAGGCCTGAACATGCCCCGGTTTTTCCTTGAACCAAATAACCTGCCCGCCCATGTGATGGCGCAGCATTCTGGGCCGGACATCCCCGATGATCTCGTGTTTTCTCAAAGAAACAGGATCATGAAAGGGAAACGGAAAGCTCGCGCGCTGATGACGCCAGCGGTGCGCAAAATCCTGCGTAACAATGATCACATTCAGATAGAATCTCTTGGCACATCATTGGTATTTCGATCTCACCTCGGTGAATTGGATGGACAGGAACTTGCGCTGTTCAAGAGGCAGTGCTACGGAGTGGCCGAGGCACTTTTCAGGGCATCTCTACCGCCAATTCCGGTGGAACTATTGGCTGAAGACTCCGGTAATGCTAACGTGCAGGCATCGGCGAAGGAGTAATTTGTGATGCCGCGATTTATTACTTGCCTGTTGGTTGCCACCGTTACGTTAACCGGTTGTTCCCTCACCTTTGCCGAGCGGGCGGGTTCTGAGGGCGCGGGGCAACCACGGTATGGCAAACCGGTCAAGGTGGGGGTGATGGATGACAAGAAGATCGATGAAAGCAGCGGTGTGGCGTGGGGCTGGCGGAACAACGTGGTGTGGACGCACAATGATGGTGGCAAAGGGCCATGGTTGTGGGCGCTCGATCCGGCGACAGGCAAAGTGGTGGCGCAAGTGAACGTGCCAAAGGCGCGCAATATCGACTGGGAAGACATGTGCTCGTTCCAGCGCAATGACAAGAGCTACCTGCTCATCGCCGATGTGGGCGACAACAAGAAACAACGTGCCACCTGCACACTGTACCTGATCGAAGAACCAACTCTACCCGCGCAAGGCCGTAAGCGTGGTGTGACGGCACAGGTCGTGCGAGTGATCAACTTTCGTTACGAAGATGGCCGGCACGATTGCGAAGCAATCGCGGTCGATCCGACGAAGGGGATGATCATCCTGATCGTGAAGAAGATGGGTTTCTGGTGCGATGCGTATGCGTTGCCTTTGGAACCGAAAGAGCCGGAAAAGCTGCAGACGGCAGAAAAGATCGGCAAGCTGGAAGCGCCGGTGGTGACGGGCATGGACATCTCACCGGACGGCCGGCGTGCGATGGTCTGCACGTATGGTGAAGCGTGGGAATTCACCCGTGAGGAAGGTAAAACGTGGAGTCAGGCGTTCGCCCACATCCCGCGTCACATCGTGTTGCCGCAGCGGAGACAGGGCGAATCGATCTGCTACGGGGCGGATGGCAAAACACTTTACGTGACCAGTGAGCGACTTCCCGCGCCGCTTTGGCGTGTGCCTGTGATAAAATCTTCAGACGCCGCTGAGACGGCTGAATGACCAATGTCTAATGCGGGTGGCGAATGGAGCGATGGGTATGAGACGCATGACGAGGATCCTGATGCTGGCTGCGATTGCCGGTCTACTTTTTTCTGGGGGTGGTTGCGATGAGAACAAAAAGGTGAAGCCTGATCCGGACGCGCGGGAGATTTCCACGCGCAAACCGCCGGGCAAGGATGCGGCTTCGATCGCGGATGGGCGTTGGTTGATCAATCGCATTGGTGATGCCGCCAATGGCAGCGTGATTCGCATTCCCGCCGGCCGCTACCTTACCAGCGGACCGGTGCGCATTCATCGCAAGGCGAACCTGACCATCATCTTTGAAGACAGCACGGTCGTCTGCCGCGACATCAACGCCAACGTGCTGGAAGTGAACGAATCAAAAAACATCAGCATCGTGGGCGGACATTTTCGTCACACCACCAGTCCGGATGGTCGCCAATCGCAGGGCAGCGTGGCCGCGGTGCGCAACAGTAAGACGGTGGCACTTTACGGCGCTGAACTCAGCGGATCGGGCATGGTGGCAATGTATGGCGAAGGATCACAAAACCTGACCATCTTCAACTGTCGCATTCACGGCACCACACAAGCGGCGTTCGACCTGTACAACTGCAGCGGGGTAAGTATCGTCCGCAATGAGGTGCGCAAGAACACCACCAGCCTGCGCGGCCACAACCTCAGCGGCCTGCGCCTGTTCGACAACACCACCCACGGCAACCCGGGCGCGCTGGATGAAGTGACCGCCATCAACCAACGCTACCTTGAACTGCTGAACACACCCGCCACGCGGTGACGAGGTTGGTTCACTTCAAGCGAACCACATCCGCGACTACACCAATTCGTAAAACCGCTCCGCATTCGCATCGCATTGCACGATGAATGTTTCGCGATCCTCCCCGCGCAACTCAGCCAGGAACGCCCCCACCGCCGTCACCAGCCATGGTTCGTTGGGTCTGATCTTGCGATGCGGTTCGGGTGAAAGGTACGGCGCATCAGTTTCCAACATGATGCGCTCCGTCGGGACGAGTTTGGCCGACGCCTGCACGTCGGCCGCGTTCTTGTACGTGGCAATGCCGGTGAAGCTGATCATGCAACCCGCGTCGAGCACCTTGCGACAATCTTCGGGCGGCTCGGTAAAACAGTGAAACACAAAACGATCCAGCGCAATGCCACTGGCCCACAAAATCGCCAGCGTATCATCCGTCGCCTTGCGGCTGTGGATCACCACCGGCAACTCAACGCTCCACTGCCGATGTGCGCGCAACTGCGCTTCGAATAGTTCCGCCTGAACATCGTGGGCTGGCTCGGGGTAGTGGTAGTCCAGCCCGATTTCACCAAACGCCACGCACTTTGGATGGCGGAGTAGCGATTCAAGCGCAGCGACATGATCGGCCGTTGTCTCCGCGGCGAAGTGCGGCTGCACACCGGTGGTGAAGTAGATGTTCTCATGCCGCGCCGCAATCTCGCACGATGCAGCGCTGTCCGCGGCAGACGTACCCACGGTAATCATGCGATCAACCCCAGCCTCGGCGGCGCGCTGCAACACAGGGTTGAGCTGATTGTTCAACGGCTTGCTGGTCAGATGGCAGTGCGTGTCGATCATGGGCGGCTTGCGGGTTAATGAATCAGCGCGGCGACGTTGGCGGCGTTGACCGGTTGAATCAGACCACGTTCGGTGATTAGCCCGGTCACTAATTCATGCGGGGTCACATCGAATGCGGGGTTGTAGGTTTGAATGGCCTGCGGGGCGGTGCGGGTGCCGAAGCCTTCGGTGATTTCTTCTGCGGCGCGTTGCTCGATGGGAATCTTATCACCAACGTCAAGTGACATATCGAACGTGCTGCTGGGGGCGGCGACGTAGAACGGAATGTTGTGGTGCTTGGCGAGGATGGCCAGGCCGTAGGTGCCGATCTTGTTGGCCACATCACCGTTGGCGGCGATGCGATCCGCACCGGTGATCACCAGGTCGATCTTCCCTTCAGCCATCACCCGGGCGGCCATGTCATCACAGATCAGCGTGACATCGATCCCGGCCTGCTGCAGTTCCCACGCGGTGAGCCGTGCGCCCTGCAGCAGCGGTCGTGTTTCATCGGCAAACACTTTGAACGATGTTCCCTGCTGATGGGCGGTGTACATCGGCGCGGTGGCGGTGCCGATGCCCCCTGTGGCCAGCGCACCAGCGTTGCAATGCGTGAGCACCCCAGCATTCGTAGCAATCAACGATGCCCCATGTTCACCGATCGCGCGACACATGGTAGCATCCTCATCATGAATGCGTTTGGCCTCATCGAGTAACGTTGCGGGATCAGTGGTATTCAAGCGGCGCATGCGGTCGACAGCCCAAAACAGGTTTACTGCCGTGGGTCGGCTGGTCGTGAGGTAGTCTGCCGCTTCACTGAACTGATTCTGCTGCGCGCCGATCACGCAGCCATACGCTGCCGACACACCGATGGCGGGTGCGCCGCGCACGCTCAGTCGCTTGATCGCGTGCCACACTGTTTCCACATCGCGGCAATCGATGTACGTCATCTCACCGGGCAATTTCGAAGT
>JANQFT010000248.1 GCA_028277685.1 Phycisphaeraceae bacterium | reverse complement strand
TCTTCGAAGATTTTCAAGTATTTGCCAAACATTGCGCACGAACGTGACCTGTTTGAAAAGGTTGCGGAATATCGGCGATTTCTGGCCAGGAAGGCCGATTTCGAGCGAACCAGTCAACTAACTCAACACTTCCGGAGGCACCATCTCTGCCAGTGTGGCCAGTTCGCCTTGCATGGTGTTGATGAGCAGGCGCGTGCCGGCTGGGTTGAACACGGGGTGGTGGCACACGCGGAAGCGGTTGCGGCCGGGCGGTTCGGTTGGGCCGTTCACGCGGGGCGGGCGGAGTTGGGCGAACATGGTGTCGGTGCGGCGGTCGATGAAGTCGATTGTGCCGGGCATGGTGTGACGATCAGTCACCAACAGGTTCGCGTTGGCTGGGCTGATGTTCGGATGGCCCCCACTGTTGTGCGTGGCCACCTTGCGATAGCCGACCCCGTCGTAGCGCACAGTTGCTATGCACATACCTTCCTCTTCTGGGGGCGGATGCGGGCCGTAGCCGAGCAGGTGTTCACCATCGGGGCACCACCCCCAGTGCACACCGCGGCGATCATAGCTGATGTCCACCGCGAGGTGCAGATCACTCAGCTCACGGTCGGCCGTGAACACATACGCAAGGCGTGGTTCACCACGTTCGCTCACCACGCAATGATTGCCGAAGTAGAACAGGAAACGATCACCCTGAGGATTCCAGCGCACGCAGTAAGTCATGAGCGTGAGGCCATCATCCGCACCAAGGCGACTGCGTATTTCTTCGTCGGCAGCAGCAAGTTGATCATGATGCGGATGACGTTGAAGGATGTCGGCCGTGGAAAGAACGAGTTGCTCATGACGTGGCTCGAACGTGATGCGGCTGATGCCATGTCGATCGCGGGCCTGGAACGGAACGGGAGATTGATCGGGTTGGTACTTGCCCTGGCCGTAGCCTGCGGCGTAAAGCATGCCGTGGCTGCACGAGATGCCAGGTTCGCCGGTGTCGGGCAGACCTTCCATGTCGCCGACCAGTTCAATCTCGGTGCCGGTGGCGAGTTCGCGACGGGTCATGCGCGGCTCACGCAATGAACCGGATTGGTGGTAAACGTACCGGCCGTCGGGCGACCAGCACTGCCACAAACCAGTGTGCCAGAAGCTGGGCGTGATGGGCACATTGCCAAAGCGGTCGATGACGTTGCGATCAGCATCGAGGATGATGACTTCAGCGCGATCCTGAGCGAGATCAGCCCCTGCGATGAGCAGACGATCCGAACCATCCGGCGCGTAAGGACAAAGTGTGTAGTAACTGTGCACGCACCAGCGATCAGGAACATGCAGGTAACGCAGTTGGCCGGTCAGATCGCGCACGTGCGGTCTCCATCGAGGAAGGCCTGCATCTGGGCGAGGATTTGCCGGGTCTCACCGCGGGTTGAGGCAGCAGGTAGTTCGTCCGGCGCATCCATGGGAAACACATTCCACAGGTTCAGGCCCTGCGGGATGTCGCGCCCGGTGATCTGTAAGGCCAGCGCATCGGCATCGAGCGCATCAGTTGGCCAGGCGCTTAAGCAGGTATCGGTTTCGGGCAAGATCGGTTCGGCGGGATCATACTCTGCAGCGTTGAGTTGCAGGTGGTCTGCCAGGAACTGGCCGATGTGCTGGAGGCGTTGGTCATCCCAGGAATGACCGCCGGGCACGACGATGGTTTGCAGTTGATCGACGGCATCGGTTTGCTGGTAAGCACGGCGCACCTGTCGCGCGTTCAGGTGGAACAGATCTTCAGGGAACAGGGGATCGCCATTGCCTTGCATCAGCAGCAACGGCTTGGGGGCAAAGCAGCTGTAGATGTGATGCATCTCCAGTTGCGAGGTGATGCCGGGCAGAATGTTGCAGTGGCAATGCTTCTTCTCTTTGCGGGCGATGAAGTTGAACGAGGATGGATAACCGGTAGAAACGACGGCTGCGAGTTGCGGGGCAAACGGGATAAGCAGAAGCGTAAGCGTGCCCCCGCCGGAGTTACCGATCGCGGCGAGGCGGGAGCTATCCACATCATCACGTTCGCTCAGCCAGTTCAACCAGGCGAGCGCTTCCATGACGATCATGCCCTGCAGACTGATGCCGGCTGCGAACGGAACCACCACACCCCGATGTCCCATGGGTGTGCGTTCGCCCTGGCCGATGTTGTCCGGGCAGAGCACGTTGGCCCCGCGACGGGCGAGATGCCGGGCCATGCGCTGGTAAGCGGGATTGAGCTTGCCGTGCAGGCCATGTCCGCAACACAGCAACACGGTGGGCCGCGGCGTGTCGGATGATTCATTCGGCGCGTAGAACAACG
>JANQFT010000168.1 GCA_028277685.1 Phycisphaeraceae bacterium | reverse complement strand
TTCTTCGTGATCGCAGCGGTGATATGGCTTGGTACGGCATCGATTGCGCTCGCCTTGCCCAAGGCCCTTACCGTGACCGATCCACCTGGGTGTAAGGGCGTGGATGTCGATCCGCCCGGCGCTCAAATTGTCAACACGCAGGTTGGCAACGTCAGCCTTAAAGCGATGAATGATGACCCGGGCCAGGTAACTGTTTCGTTTGACAGCGAACCGTTCAAAACCCCGCGGTCTTTAGCACGAGTGATTTTCACCAAAGCAGGTGAACTCAAGACCGATCTGACGGTTTCGTTCCATGCGAACAACACCAACTGGTTCTGCCTGTTCAACCATGCGGGGCGAGGTACCTCGCCGATCAGGACACTCAGTCTGCGGCAACTGCCGATCCCCGGGCCGGCGAGCAATCGCTATGCGTACATCACATTCTCGAAACCGATGAAACGCGTCGGCTTTGTGTTATCCAACGTGCATGAAAGCGATTCATTTACGGTGAAGTTTTATGCCGCAACATCAACGGATCGCATGGCGGGCGAGAATGAAGTGGGATCATACACCTTCAGCGGGGGAACATCAGAGAATGATGGGCACGAAGTTTTCATTGCCCATGAAAGCGACACGGGCATCCGGCGGGTACAGATCATGATGTCTTCAATCGGTTCGCCCAGTTCACCAAGCGATTACCGTGCATTCGACGATCTTTCTTTTGTGATGATGAACGACAAAGACGCCGCCGAAGCAGACAAGAAGAATAAGTCAGCCCATCCACATGAAGCACAGCGCGAAGCTGGCCAACGTTTCATCGAACAACTCAACCGCATTGCCGATGGCGACACGATCACGATTCCACCCGGAAAGTATCGGTTTACCGGCAAGCAACAACCTGTGTTGCTGCACGACCACAGCAATGTGACCATCAATGCCAAGGACGTGACGTTGATCTTTGAAGATGCGTCCAAGGGTGGCTTCCGCATGGATCAGTGTCGCGATGTCACGATCCGCGGCATGACTCTGGCTTATGACCCACTGCCCTACACGCAGGGCTTCGTTCGTGCGATGAATCCCGAACAGAAAACCATCGACATCGAAATCGAAGAAGGCTTCCCCGTCCCGGATGACGCGTGGATCAAAGCGGCGAACGGCAGCATGTCTTTCAAGTCGATGTTCTTCGACCCGGACACGGACAAGCTACGTGATGTTCGACTCGATTGGACGGATTCATTACAGGCGATGGGTGGTCGTAAGTTCCGCGTGGGTTTCAAGTTTGATTTCGCCTTCACCCAACCCAGTGCACCGGATGCTTTCCGTATCGGCGACCGTTACGTTCTGCCCTGGCGCCGACACATGCCGGCCATGCAGAACACACGCTCGGCACGGATTACACTCGAAGAGGTGACGGTCAACAGCAGTCCGGCGATGGCCATCGTCGAAACCTCCGGTGACGGTGCGAACGTTTATCGCCGCTGTCGCATCGTGCGACCTGAAGGAAGCAAAGGTTTGCTCGCGGCCAATGCGGATGGCTTTCATTCCTTCCAGATGCGCAAAGGCCCGTTGATTGAGCATTGCGAATTCGCTCACACGGGCGACGATCTGATTGCCGTGCATAACTTCTTTTCAATTGTGTTGACCCAGCCAAGTGAATCAAAGTTGGTGCTCGCCACCATCTTTGATCGTGATTTCGAGACCGGTTCACTTCTGCGCGTTTACGACCTGACCGACGCCCGACCCCTTGGTCAAGCTAAGGTCACGAAAGTAACTGAGCTGAACGATCCTGATCTTGCTTCCGCGGCAAGAGCATTGCCCGCCACCATCTGGAAAGAACGGCAACTGCGCGTGCGCGGTCTTGTCCGCGCGAAGGTGTATGAGGTGGAACTGGATCGTGCCCTGAAAGTCACGCCTTACGCCCTGGCCAATTCCGATTATGGTTACGCTACGGGAACCATCATCCGGAACAATCATCTGTATGATGGCCGTATCCGCGGTGTGTTTTTGCGTGCCCACGATTCTTTGATTGAAGGCAACACGATTGAGCG
>JANQFT010000160.1 GCA_028277685.1 Phycisphaeraceae bacterium | reverse complement strand
TCTTCGAAGATTTTCAAGTATTTGCCAAACATTGCGCACGAACGTGACCTGTTTGAAAAGGTTGCGGAATATCGGCGATTTCTGGCCAGGAAGGCCGATCCCGAGCGATGCGTCCAACGATATCAAGCCGGTTTGAAGCTGCGCCGATGCACACGATCCTGGCAGGTCAGGTTCATCTGTCATGCTAGATCATCTCGATACATCCAAAGTAAAGCCCACTCAGGTCGCGGCTATGCAGGAATCCGGACCGGCGTTTCGGTTTGGACTTGGGGCGTTCCCAGTTCCGCGATCTGAGTTTCTGCTAGATGCCCAGTTTCGCCATCACCGCTTGCAGGTCGCTCCAGACGCGTTGGCGGTTTTCGGTGGTGTATTGGCGGAGCAGGTACGCCGGGTGGAAGGTGGGCATGAAGTCGATGTCGTGGAACTTGCGCCACTGGCCGCGCGTGCGGGTGATGGCGATCCTGGGATCGTTCAGCAGATACTTCACCGCGGTGGCGCCGAGTCCGACGATCACTTTCGGCTGGATGATCTGGATTTGCCGCAGCAGGTATGGCACGCACTGGTCGGCTTCATCGGGTGTGGGTACGCGGTTGCCGGGTGGGCGACACTTGACGATGTTGGCGATGTATACATCCGCGCGGGAAAGGCGCATGGCTGCGATCTGTTTATCCAGCAGTTGACCGGCGCGTCCGACGAACGGTTCACCCTGTTCATCTTCATCCCGGCCGGGGCCTTCGCCGACGAACATCAGATCGGCGTCCGGGTGGCCCACGCCGAACACCGTGTTCTTACGTTCACGGCAAAGTTCGCACTTGGTGCAACCGCTGACATACTGACGATTCAAATCATCCAGCAGCGCTTGTTTCTGATCGGGCGACAGGTCATCACCGACCGGTGCATCAGCCCAGGCGTCGGCGGTGGGATGGGGGATGTCCATCATCGATTGAATATCCACAGCAGGGGCAGGGGACGAGGCGGAAGTCAGTCTATGTTGATCGGCGGATACTTCCGGGTGGGCCGGAGGTTCCGGGGGTTCCGGGGGTTTGCCCAGCGGCACACCGTCCATGCCAAGCAGGGCATCGATGGCCAATGTTTGGCGAATCTTCCGAGGCTGATGGGAAAGATCAGACATGCCAAATAGCTTATACTCTCGCCGTCGCGTTGGCGATGTGTCAGTCGTGGGTCCGTTTGAATCCAACGAGCCGCGACTGTGAAGGAGCGGTCGTCAGGCCACAGGGAATACCGCCTATTGCAGCGTTGTGCCGACCGCTTCCTCACGGGCGCGGCTCGTAGATGGCGAAAATATTCAAACGGACACACGACCGATATGTCTTTCTGAGTTCCGCATTCCGAGTTCCAAGTTCTGAGTTAAAGCTATGGGTTTGTTCGGTTTCACATTCCGTAAGGTCAAGCAGGGCCTGGCCAAAACGCACGAAGTGTTTGTCGGCGGCCTCAAGTCGATGCTCACTGGTCGCACGCTGGATGAGTCTCTCCTTGAAGAATTGGAAGCACGCCTCATCCAGAGCGATGTGGGTGTGAAAACCACCGCACGCATCATCGATGAACTTCGCACCGCCTACCGCGAGAAGAAGATCAGCAAAGGTGAGGAAGTACTGGATTACCTGAAGGATCATCTGGCTGACTACTGGCCGGATGAAGATCGGCAGATCAAGTTTTCGGAAAACGGTCCGACCGTCATTCTTGTGGCTGGCATCAATGGTGCGGGCAAGACTACGAGCATCGCGAAGGTGGCCAAAGCCCTGCGCGATGAGAACAAGACCGTGCTGCTTGCTGCCTGCGATACGTTCCGCGCGGCGGCGGTCGATCAGTTACAGATCTGGTCGGATCGACTCGGCGTGGAAGTGGTGAAAGGTCAGCAGGGCGGCGATCCGGCGGCGGTGGCGTTCGATGCCTGTGAAGCAGCGCTGAACCGCAACGTGGATGTGCTGCTGGTCGACACGGCCGGCCGCCTGCACACGCAGGATCACCTGATGCGGCAACTGACCAAGATCAAAGAGGTCTGCGGCAAGAAAATTCCAGGGGCGCCGCACGAAGTGATCCTGGTGCTCGATGCCACCACCGGTCAAAACGCCATCCAGCAGGCCACGCTGTTCAAGCAGGCGATCGACGTGACCGGCCTGTTCCTCGCGAAGTTGGATGGCACGGCCAAGGGCGGCATCGTGGTGGCGATCAAGGAACAAGTCGACATCCCCGTGAAGTTCATCGGCGTGGGCGAAACGCCGGATGACGTGGAACCGTTCGAACCCACGAAGTTCATTGAGGCGATGTTTGAGGAGTGATGTCATAGCCATCAAGGCACCGAGGCATCGAGGTACTACCCTGATTATTGGGATCTCCTTGATGGCTTGGTGCCTCGATGCCTCGATCGCTTCATTGAAGTAGAGTTTAAGTAGGTCCGGGCCTGCCCGGACATCACGCTGAACTGTCCGGGCAGGCCCGGACCTACAGGACTTCACAGTCGCGGCTCGTGGAATTCCAAGCCATCAAGGAGATCCCAGCAATATCGGAAGTACCTTGATGCCTCGGTGGCTAGATGCCTTGATGGCTGAATTTAGCCCTTCTCTCCGCCTCTGCGATTAGCATTAGCGGTTATACTGAAACAGTTAGGCTTCTTGCGGGGCTTGCGTTGGGGGAAAGGCCGCGTGAGGATGTCCGAACAATCTGGCCATACCGACCGGTCATGTACGCCGGCCGACGCATCGTGTGGTTCGTCTCTGCGGCAACTCCATCAACAGTTGGGTGGTGCCTCGATGACTCGCTGTCCGGAACTTGAATCTTGTGCACTTTGGCGCGTGTTGGACGTCACGCGGCAGATGGCTTCACCGTTATCGTTGGATGAAATTCTCCAGCAGGTGGTGGATGCTGCACGTGAAGTGCTCGAGGCCGACCGCGGCACTGTGTTCCTGTACGACGCGAAAACCGATGAGCTTTATTCTCAGGTGGCGACCGGTGAAGGGGAGATTCGCTTCCCCGCCGGCGTGGGCATTGCCGGTGAAGCGGCGCAGAACCGCAAGGTTGTCAACGTGCCGGATTGCTACGCCGATGAGCGATTCAACCAGGCAATCGACAAGAAGACCGGTTACCACACACGCTGCCTGCTCACCGTGCCGCTGGTGGGGGTTGATGATGCGCTGGTCGGTGTGCTGCAGGTGTTGAATAAAGCGGATGGCGTGTTCGGTGATGATGATGAACACGTGGCCACGGCCCTGGCGGCGCAGTGTGCGGTCGCGCTGCAACGCGCGATGCTGATC
>JANQFT010000104.1 GCA_028277685.1 Phycisphaeraceae bacterium | reverse complement strand
GTTCCATTCCCGCTCGAGTTGCCTGCCGTGATCGAGTGCCTGCTGCACGGTGCGACGTCGATCTTTGTTGGTGGATGAGTTGTAACTCGCTTCCGCCCAGACGGTGCCGAAGTAAGCAATCAGCGTGCCCAGCACAACCGCCGCGGCCGACGCCATGAAAATGGGTTGCTTCGCCTTCCAGATCTGTTTCTTGATGATCGGGGCCGGCAGCATGTTGCAGCCGACGGTCGCCAACCCAATGCCCTGCAACGCCAACCCATACGCCGGGGCGAGGGTGAGGGTGTTCTCCCCGAACGTCGCGGCGGAGCGGCCTTCCACTTCGATGCGCTGGAACTGATCCAACCGGCTCACGTCCATCTGCAGTTGCTGCTTCAGGAACGTCTGCAGGCCCGGCAACCGCCACGTGCTGCCCAGACCCATCACGCGGGTCAGTTCCACATCGCGGTTCAACGACTGGAAGTAACCCAGCGACTTCTGAACTTCCTGCACCAGGTCCACGAAGATCGGACGCATGGCCTGGAAAATCTGGCGGGCGTATTTGCTGGTCGAAGCTTCACGCTTCAGTTTCTCCGCCTTGCTGAAGCTCAGCTTGAAACTCTTGACCAATGCTTCGGTGAAGTGATTGCCACCGATCGGAATCGTGCGCGACCACAAACGACCACCATCGACCACCACCAGGTCCGTCGCCTGCGTGCCGATGTCCATCAGGATCGTCGCGGTCGGGTCGCTGCCCAGGTTCGCGTCGTAGTTCAATGCGTTGTACACCGCCACCGGCGACAGGCTGATCGCCTGTACGTTGATACCCATCCCCATGAAGTTGCCCAGCCAAGGCATCACCCGATCTTTGGTGATCGCGAAGATGCCCACCTCCACGTCCGGCGAGTCATCATCCTGGAACGTTTGATAGTCCCACTCCACCTGTTCGATGGGGAACGGAATCTGCTGCACCGCTTCAAAGCGAACAATGTCGGGAATCTTCTTCGGCTCGACCGGCGGCAGCTTCGCAAAACGCGCGAAGGCCATATGACCCGGCACGCTCACCACCACGCTGCTCTTGCCGATGTTGTGCCGCGAGAGAAACTGGTCCAGCCCGACGCGAATCGCTTCTTCGGTATCCAGTTCCGGTGTGGTCAGGATCTTCTTGAACGGAATGACGTCGAAGTCGATGATCGATGCTTCAGCGCCTTGGCGTTGTAGCCGGATCGCCTTGATGGCATTACTGCCGACTTCAATGCCCCAACAATCCGTCGCACTGGGCATAGAACGTGCCTCCTGAGTTGCCGCCGGGGGGTGAGTCTGACTTTTCGTGCCCGAACCGCGGCCGGCCGGTGGGTTCTGATTGTGCGGCCCCGAATGAGCCTGGCTGAATCGAACGGTGGTCAGCGGACAGTCCCGGGCATGTGAGGTCGGCCAAACGGCACGCAACCTCTCAATTCACAGACATTAAAACCGCATGTGCCTTATCGGTCAAGGCGACGTTAGCCCTTAGCATGCCTCAGCTTCCGCCTTGACGCTGCTGTCCACCCACGCGAACATGGCCGACCTATGATCGATCCCCAAACTCTCCTCGCCAATCGCTTTGCCGATGCCCTCGCTGCCGCCTTCGGCGAAGACCATCGCGCCACCGATCCACTCATCCGACCCGCGCAGAATCCGAAATTCGGCGACTACCAATCAAACGTCGCCATGTCGCTGGGGAAGCGACTGGGTAGGAACCCACGCGAAGCCGCGCAGGCCATTGTCGATCATTTGGACGTGCAAGGCATTGCTGAGGTTCCCGAGATAGCCGGTCCAGGGTTTCTCAATATCAAACTGACGAATGCGTTCCTTTCAGAGCAGGCCGCGGCGCTGGCTGGTGATGAACGACTCGGCGTCAAGCGTACTGATCAACCCCATAGCGTGGTTGTCGATTATCTCGGCCCAAACGCTGCGAAAGAAATGCACGTCGGTCACATCCGCTCGACTGTGATTGGTGATTGCTTGGTTCGCGTGTTGGATTGGCTTGGCCATCACGTGATTCGGCAGAACCACATTGGCGACTGGGGGACGCAGTTCGGCATGCTGTGTGAGTATCTCGTGCAGGTCGGTAAGGCCGACGAGCAAACCATTGGCGACTTGGATGACTTCTACCGAAAAGCCAAGCAGAAGTTCGATGCCGATCCCGATTTTGCCGGCCGCGCCCGCAAACGCGTGGTCGCGCTGCAATCAGGTGATGAACAGACCCTCGGCGTTTGGCGTGCCTTGATCCGCGTTTCCATGCAACACATGGATGCACTGTGTGATCGTCTTCACATCACACTCACGCCCGAGGATGTCCGCGCTGAAAGTTTTTACAACGAGATGCTCGCAACCACGGCCGATGAACTCGAACAGTCCGGTGTGGCCAAACTCAGCGATGGGGCACTGTGCGTGTTCGTACCGAAGTACGAAGCGCCCCTGATGATTCGCAAGAGCGATGGCGGCTTCGGGTACGACGCAACCGACATGGCGGCCATCCGCTTCCGCGTGAACGAACTGAAAGCAGTACGCATCGTTTACGTGACGGATGCCCGTCAAACCGAGCACTTTCACAAGGTGTTTCACACCGCCCAGGCCGCTGGCTGGTCGAAGAATGTGCGCTTGGACTTCGTTCCGTTCGGCGCGATCCTCGGCGAAGACAACAAACCCTTCAAAACCCGTAGCGGCGATACGGTGAAGCTGGCCGATCTGCTGGATGAAGCCGAAGAACGGGCCGGCGCGATCGTGGCGGAGAAGAACCCCGACCTTTCAGCCGATGAGCGAGACGTCGTGGCGAAGGTGGTGGGCATCGGCGCGATCAAGTACGCCGACCTGTCCGGCGACCGCGTGAAAGATTACATGTTCAGCTGGAGCCGCATGCTCGCCATGGAGGGCAACACCGCGCCGTACCTGCAGTATGCGTATGCGCGGATACAGTCGATCTTCCGCAAAGTAGAGGGCCTGGGGCCTGGGGCCGAGGGCAAAGGGGATGTCACGGTCGCGCATGATGCGGAACGTGCTCTGGTGCTCAAAGTGCTGCAGCTCACCAGTGTGGTGGATGCGGTGAGTGAGAAGCTGCAACCGCATCACCTGTGCACGTACCTGTACGAACTGTCCACCGCGTTCAGCAGCTTCTACGAAAATTGCCCGGTCTTGAAAGCTGATACACCGGAAGAACGTGCCAGTCGCCTGGTCCTGTGCGATATCACCGCCCGCACCTTGAAACTGGGCCTGGAACTGCTCGGCATTGATGTGCTGGAAAGGATGTAGCCGTAGGTCCGGGCCTGCCCGGACATCACGTCGAATCGTCCGGGCAGGCCCGGACCTACGATGAGTATTGCCCATGAACCAAGTTGATCTTCGCATGACCGACGATTGGCTACCCGAAGCCGAAGCCTTGCTCGATGAGCATCACGTGGTCGCCGTGTCGGATGATCCTGCTACCCGCCTGCGTTTCGGCGCGAACCTGTTTCAGCACATGCAGCGCATGGCCGACGCCCAGGTCTGCCCCATCTACGGCTGCTACGTCCAGTCCCTCGCTGACATCACCCGCATGATCAGCCTCTCCGTGCCGGTCGACCAGCCGCTTCAGCCAACCCTCGATGACCTGACCGAAACCCTGCGGCACCGTTACCATCAACACTCCCGCCGCCGCTTCATCATCTGGCACGAAGCGCACGAACTTGCAGAGCGTGACCCCGATCTCTTCTGGCAGATCATCGATGTGATGATGGGTGTTGCCGCCGAGCACGAATACGCTCTGGAAGAAAAGCTGCTGCTGACAAGATGCGTCTTCATCGGTGATGCGTCGCAAACGGACTTCCGGGAGTTCCGAGGCTTCCGGGGCTGGTGGTCTGAAACCGACAACCAACCCCTCTGGCAAGTCGTCACCGGCCAGGACGCTCCGGCCACGCTGACAGTCAACCTGCAGTAGCCGCACGGCGTATCTCCGTTGCTGTACTGCCGGTCTGTTCCTTGATCACCCGACTGAAATGATTCGCATTGGCGAACCCGCAAATCTGCGCAATCTCTTTGATCGTCAAACGACTGCATTCAAGAAACTGCCGCGCCTGATCCAAACGCAACCGGCGATACCGCTGCAAAGGCGGTACGCCGAATGCAGCGTCAATCACATTCGCCTGATGAGGCTGGCATGTTCTCGACCGCGCGCAACTTCATGGTATTTAGCATTTTTTGAAATCCTTATTGCCCGAAAAATGCCTCTTCCGGTGCATCACGCTTCAGCGCGATGCACCGGTACCCCTGTTGGTGCTGCATTCCCACGCTTCTTGCGACCACATTGCTTTGTCCTATAATGATGGCTTCTGTAAGGCAGGTGGTTTGCACATCGCCCGCGTCCGTTCCCCGGCATGACCCGTAAGTCACTTCCGGGGGTTCCCCGTAGTATTCGGCGTTCTGCTCAGCGGAAAGTCGTACAGACTCAAGCATAAGGATGATCTGCGCTATGACTAACAACGCAAAACTCAAAGCCTGGGTAGACGAAGTTGCCGCGATGACCAAACCAGACAACATCGTCTGGTGCGATGGCAGTCCCACCGAGTACCAGACCATGCTTGACAAGATGGTCGAAAGCGGCTCGGCCAAATGGCTGGACAAGAAGCCCAACAGCATTCTTGTCCTGTCCGACCCGGCCGACGTGGCCCGCGTGGAAGACCGCACCTTCATCTGCTGCGAGAACGAAGCCGACGCTGGCCCGACCAACAACTGGACCGAACCCACCGCCATGCGTAAGACCATGGAAGGCCTGTACGACGGCTGCATGGTCGGTCGCACCATGTACGTGATTCCCTTCAGCATGGGGCCGGTTGGTTCGCCCATCGCCCACATCGGCGTGGAATTGACCGACAGCGAATACGTCGTGGCCAACATGCACATCATGACCCGCGTTGGCAAAGCGGTGCTTGATGTGCTTGGTGGAGACGGCGAGTTCGTGAAGTGTCTGCACTCGGTCGGCATGCCGTTGCCCGAAGGCACGAAAGACGTGGCCTGGCCCTGTAATGCGGATAACAAGTACATCACCCACTTCCCCGAGACCAAAGAGATCTGGTCGTATGGCAGTGGCTACGGTGGCAACGCCCTACTCGGTAAGAAGTGCTTCGCCCTGCGTATCGCTTCGACCATGGCCAAGGACCAGGGTTGGATGGCAGAGCACATGCTCATCCTCAAGCTCACCAGCGCCGAAGGTGATGTGAAGTACATCGCCGCCGCGTTCCCCTCGGCGTGCGGCAAGACCAACCTGGCCATGATGAACCCGACCATCGATGGCTGGAAGGTCGAATGTGTGGGCGATGACATCGCCTGGATGAAGTTCGGCCCGGATGGTCGCCTCTACGCGATCAACCCCGAAGCCGGCTTCTTCGGCGTCGCCCCCGGAACGAACTACGACTCAAATCCGAACGCGATGGAATCGCTGAAGGAAAACAGCATCTTCACCAACGTCGCCCTCACCGACGATGGCGATGTGTGGTGGGAAGATATCGATGGCCCGACTCCCGGCCACCTGATCGACTGGAACGGCAACGACTGGGCCCCCGGAAGTGATAAGAAAGCTGCTCACCCCAACGCGCGCTTCACCGCACCGGCCAAGCAGTGCCCTGTTATAGCACCCAACTGGGAAGACCCCGCCGGTGTGCCGATCGACGCGATCCTGTTCGGTGGGCGTCGCGCTGGTACGCAGCCGTTGGCCATGCAGGCGTTCGATTGGGAACACGGCACGTTCCTGGGTTCGGTGATGGCATCTGAGAAGACGGCCGCCGCCGCGGGTGGTTTGGGGCAACTTCGTTTCGATCCCATGGCCATGCTGCCGTTCTGCGGTTACCACATGGGTGACTACTGGGCACACTGGCTCAGCATGGGCGAAAAGGGTGGCGACAAGATGCCCAAGGTGTTCTACGTGAACTGGTTCCGCAAGGATGACAGCGGCAAGTGGCTGTGGCCGGGTTTTGGCGAGAACAGCCGCGTGCTCAAGTGGGTCTGCGAACGTTGCGATGGCAAGGCCGACGCCACTGAAACCCCCATCGGCATGCTGCCCACTGCCGATGCCCTTGACCTCGATGGTCTCGGCATCCCCGCCGAAGACCTGGCCGAACTGCTGAGAGTCGACAACGCCGAATGGCTCGACTTCGTGAACACCGCCAAGGAACACTACGCCAAGTTCGGTGACAAACTGCCCGCAAAGCTGAAAGCGCAGTTGGAAGCGCTCGAAGCCCGCCTCAAGGGCTGAGTTGCGTGTAGTGTTTAGTGTGTAAGAATCGACAGCCCCGGGCGGAAACCCGGGGCTTCTTCTTTGACAACTCCGGATAGTTCCGATCAATCCGGAACACAACCTAAAGATACTGAACCGCAAGACGTTACAAAGGCACGTGCACTCGGGACAACTCCGAATGCTTCCGGTGATTTGGGACTGGATGTAGTCAGTTCTCAGTCCGAAACTCCCGCCGATCCAGTCAGGTCCATCGCTGAGGACGAAGCCCTCAATCAGGATGACATCGACGTT
>JANQFT010000087.1 GCA_028277685.1 Phycisphaeraceae bacterium | reverse complement strand
TTGGCCACCAGTTCCACGAGGGTGAACCCGTCTCGGGCCACGCCTTGCATTGGCTTTGAACGGTGGGATGGCATTGTGTTGTTCATCGCGATACCAAGTCTCCTGACGGCCAGTCCTTTTCGATCAGACACAACTGTTGATAAAAGCCTGCATCAAGGTAACCCTGATGCCAGTTGCGGACAGTGCCGTCGGCCATCAGGTAATTCGCCTTGTCCAGATGACGGTTGTCATAGATCGAGCCGTAGCCGTGATTGGTCGCATTGCTTTGTAACGTACCGTTGCTGTGACCATTGTTGGAGTCAAAGAAAACCAGGGTGAACTGTGGTTCAGTGATGCTGGTCATGCGGGTCCACTTGATCTGGCGGCCTCCGCTGTTGTCGTTGTAGTCGGCGCTGTCGCCTTTGCCGCCTACCGTCATGTTATTGTAGTGGCCGTTGACGTACGAGTAGCTCCAGGTACGGTCGTTCTTCGTGCGACTGGGGCAGTCCAGATGCCGGCGGCCGGTGTGGCCGATGTACAGCTTGCCGGGTATCAACCCGGCGTTGCGCAGAATTTCGTTCCATCGGTAATCGCCGCGCTTGCTGTATGGCGTGTTTCGTGGCACGGTGGCGTAAGGCGTGTAGCGTGAATCGGTGGCATAGTTGATGAAAATGATCCCGGCCTGACGCAGGTGAGATTGGCACAACACTGAACGGGCAGACTCGCGCGCGCTCTTCAGGGCAGGCAAAAGCAGCGCTACCAACACCGCGACCAACGCCACCACCACGAGTAATTCCACAAGGGTGAAGCCAGTTATTCTGTCATACGTGCGCATGGATCGGCTCTACCTGTGAACACCCAGGAACGGCCGGCGTGAATGTGACGCGCCGCCGTTAAACGACACGTCGCAGGAGTCATACGAATCATCCGCGCTTGCGGGGCGTCAGTAGTGTCAGTGTCCCGATGCCGATCAACGCCAGTGAAGCCGGCTCGGGGATCACCACATCGCCATTCACGACGATGTCGTCGAGATACACTGCGTCGTTGCTGCCCAAGTTGCTCCCGTGGAAGATGAGGCGGAACTCCACCTTGTCAATCCCCTGGAATGTGCTGCCGAATGATGAGGTCGAGGACAGATCGATGTTGCCGGTGGAGCCTGCGCTGTTGGGCACGGAGATGCTGTCCACGACGATCTTTCGCCCGGCCGCGGTGGTGTCGTCGTTGATGTACGCAAAGATGCTGAACCGGTCCGGCGCACCACCAAGTCTGGCCCGGTAGGCGCTGATGGTGTCGAGATTCAGTACCTTCTCCGAGTCGCTGGGCTCGATGGTGAAAAAGGCATACTCGTTCGCCCCTTCCTGTGCGACAGCGGTGGCGGCATCCGTGACGCTGGCATTGCCCCAACCCCTCACGCCACGACCGCTGTTCGTATTGGCTCTGGAGCCGGATTCCCAGAAAGCGCTATTGCCCGAGACCCCCGAAGCGAGGCTGAAATGACTCACGGCCGTATCGGGATTGCCGTCGTTGGGCGCAAATGATCGGAAGTTGGTGAGATGACTGGACAAAATGGCCGCATCTGCGGCACTTGCCAGCACTACCGCTCCACTTAAAACGCATGCCATGGTCACCAGCTTCAAAGCCGACGACTTCCAGTGATTCGCTGCATTCATCGTTACCTCCTTAAGGCATAGAGAGTTTGATTCCAGACCGACAAACGATTGAGAGATTAGAGAGCTTGTGACACTTTCATTGCTTAACTTGGCGGCGCGCATGTGGCGCCAAGTTCGAAGTCGTATGTGATACTCAGTGAATCCAAACGGTTGCTGGGCTGGGTGATGCGGCGGGTCAGCATGGCCACCGCCTCGTGACCCATCTGCTCCTCGGGCACGGTCATGGTCGTGAACAGCTTGTCCGCGAAGTGCACCGCCGGTCTGCCGCCGAAGTGCACGATCGACAGGTCATCGGGAATGCGCAGGCCCATGTCGACCGCGGCATGACAGATTGGGTTGGAACTGCCACCGCCGTAACTGACGATCGCAGTTGGCCGGTCGGCTTCGCCCAGCAGTGCACGCGATTGCGCGATGCGCCGGTCCAGGCCGTCAACTCCCCCCAATCGGCGCGCTGCAAGTCCCGCCTGCGCCATCGCCGCCGCGTATCCGACATAACGGTCATCACTCGAATAGTGACCCGAGGCGCTGTAGTCCACGTACACGATGCGACGATGCCCCATGGCCAACAGGTGTTCCGCCGCCCGTCGACCAGCGTCGATATCGTCGGGCATGACGCAATCGCGCTCGAGCCGGGCATTGAGCCAGATCGAAGGCACGTGGTGTTCACGGATCAGCTCGATCATCTTCTCAGGAATGTGATCGGTGTAGTTGATGAGCAGCCCGTCACTCATCGACTGCGTCAGTATCCGAGGCACGAAGCCCTCACTGGTCAGCTTCTCATCCGGAAGCATGGTGACCTGCAGTTGCAGATCGCGATCGCCCAGGCCTGTCAGAATCCCCCGAAGCATGCCGTTCGGTAGCGTGCTGCGTTGGGGATCGGTACTGATTAACAGCGCCACCGCGCCAAACTCACCCATGCGAGTCGACCGGGCAGCGGCGTTGGGCCGATACCCGAGCTTCCTGGCCGACGCCAGCACCTTGTCGCGCGTCTCCTGCCGGTACAAACCCTTGTGATTGAGGATCTGACTGACCGAAGGCACGGACATGCCGCTGTGCTCAGCAATTTTCTTAATCGTGACGGACACCGTGTTCTCCAAACGCTAAGTGCCGAAATGGGACTCGATCCGTGGTTCGCATCGGCTGGCTAACAAAACGTTTTGATTGCGATGAAAAGTTACCCCATAACGTTTTGATGATCAAACAAATTTATGCCAATCAAACTGAGTTTTTTATTACAGCGTGGTCCGGGCTGTTTCTGTGTGTCCACGAATCGGACTTCCCCGGTCCAACTCCCACAATGAAAAGTCCTCTGAGATGCCTGCCAAAGGGCTTGCCGAAGAAAAAAGTCGGGGCGAGAGGACACCAGTTGAACTTCTTGCCACTGGCGCCAACAACATATCGCTGAAAATGAAATGATCAGGGCCAATCAGCGTTGGCCTTGAATCTAAGCAATAGACGCAGAACTATTACCTGGTTTCCAGACCTACACCAGAGCCGACTTTCCTTGCCTGACCTCGTGGGTTTCTCTGCGAGGCACATTTCGGGTTACGTTAGACTGCCAAGGCCATTCGCGGTGCGTAAGACTTTGTTTTTAAAGTGCTATGTGCACGGTACAGAGTCACGGAGAATGCAGGTATCCCCAATACATTTCTGACTTCGCGAACTCCTTAGTGTTTCGACTTGAGCACACTTTAGTTACAGATAGCCCACCACTCTTGTGATTAAAGGCGCCGACATTTGGAATAGTCTTTGTCCAAAGCTGATCATGCGATGGCCATGGTGCATCCCAGATCAACTTCCATGTATGGATACGGGAAGTTCTGATATCCCGAAGACAGCACACATCCCGATTATTGACAATGAGTTCCTTGACATCACCCTACGCGGGTTTCATACTTATTCTTTGGGAGTGTTCGGGGTTTTTTGGGCGGGAGTAATCTCAATGAAATTGGCGGAAGCGAGAAAATGCATGGGCCATCTGTTGTTGTGCGCGCTGACAACACTGGCACTGGGCACCATCCAAAGCGCGTTAGCGGAAATCACTGTAGGTGGTGATCCGGGTGAGGTGTCCCCGGCGGACGTGGCCACGTGGGATAGCGATACATACGCGTACATCGGAATCAACGCTGGCAAGCTCGGAACGCTCACCGTCAATAACGGTAGTTCGCTTGAAAGCGGGCGCACCACCTTGGGTCAGAATCCAGGCGCCAGTGGTTTCGCCTCGGTGGATGGTTCAGGCTCTACCTGGAATGCTCACTCCATGAACGTGGGACTCGCCGGCCTGGGTGAACTGAATATTGCCAATGGCGGGCTGGTCTCGGTTCTATACGAAACCGAGGTCGGAGATGGGGGTTCTATACATTTCAATGGCGGCACGCTGGATACCACTCGGCTTTACGCCCACGCGTCCACCTTGACCGGTACGGGTACTGTGCTTGCAAACGGGTGGGTGGTTGACGGAACGGATGTGACGTTAGCCAATGGTTCCAGCACGACACACGTATTGAACAACGAGGTGGATCAGAACATCACCATGCAGTTGTTCTTCAATGACGAAGTTGCTGGTGCGGGTCATTCGGGTACGGGCAGCCTCACGATCGCCAACGGAAGTACCATTCGTTCGTCATCCGGCTATGCAGGCTCTGGCTTAGGCTCTAACGGCACGGTGACGGTCACGGGTGAAGACACTGAGTGGTCAGTCGATTTCAGACTCAGGATCGGTGCCAAAGGAACGGGAACGGTTAACGTCAACCATGGCGGGAAAATCAAGGTCAGTGATTGGACCACCATCGGCTACGAAGGCCTTGGCACGCTGAACATTACCGATGGCGGGACGGTGTCTTCACGCGATCGCACGTTTCTTGGATTCATGAGTTCAGGTGTTGGCCAAGCCAACGTGGATGGCCCCGGATCTGCCTGGTACACCAAATACACCACTGTGGGCCGAGAAGGTACGGGTGAACTGAATATCATGAATGGCGGTCTGGTCACGGCAACCTCGATCAGTGTGGGTGGCGAAACGGGCTCCCAAGGCACACTCAACGTGGACGGTACCGGTTCACGCCTGGATACCTGGACACTGCGTGTGGGTTCGCAAAGCGATGGCCAGGTGAACATCACGAACGGCGGATTGATCGAAGCAGGTGAAACCGTCATCGATCAAGATCGCACGACCGGCAGCACCATTCATTTCGACAATGGTTCGCTGGAGACCGGTACGCTCGACGCGCATGCGAATGCACTGACCGGAACTGGTTCCGTCACCGCGCATGGGTGGATTGTCGATGGCGCGGACATTCACTTTGCCAACGGGTCAAACACGGCACACCACCTGATCAATCATCTTCCGGGGCAGAACATCACGCTGAACCTTATTTACGACGGTGACTATGACCTGGGTGCAGGCAATAACAGTGTCGGCAGCATGACCGTCTCCAACGGCAGTTCGGTGACTGGCAGACGTGGCGACATCGGTCGAAACAGCACCGGCGACGGCACAGTGACGGTCGTTGGGCCAGGCTCTTCCTGGGCATGTGCCACGCTCAGTGTTGGGTATCGCGGCACCGGCACACTGAATGTCAACCATGGTGGCGCGGTAACGTCGGGCGGGTACGACAACGTGGGATTGTACGCCGGTTCCTCTGGCACAATCAGCGTTGATGGCATCGGATCGACGTTGACGAGTAATGGGCCGCTGACCGTCGGCGGAGAAGGCAGTGCGCTCCTCGGCATTACCAACGGGGGTGTAGTCACGACAACTCATGCGGCCACGATAGGCTCGGTTAGCGGAAGTCATGGTGAAGTAACCGTCGATGGCGCAGGCTCCACCTGGGATGTGGGAACAAGCCTCAGCGTAGGCAAATCAGGTACAGCGTTGTTGACGATCAGCAATGGCGGTCGTGTGGCAGCGGAGAGTTTAACCGTCGGGGCTGGCGGAGCAGTTGTACTGAACCAGGGCGCATTGGAACTGGACGAACTGGAACCCAATGACGTGGCTGCCAGAAGCATCGATGGTGTGACCGGTGTCGGCACGGTGATCACCCATTCGTGGCTGTTTGATAATGACGCCGTTTTTGACGCGACTAACCTGGCGAACGGACCGAGTGATGTGTTCGACGGATCCGCAGGCCTGACGGCAACGGTGGCGGTACGGCTGGATGGCAAAGGCATCAGCGGCGCGGGCAACGCCGGCACCGGCAGCATCACGGCAATCAACGGCGCACAGATCGCTGGCACCACAGGCTATATCGGCTATCAATCCACCGGCGATGGCACGGTGACCATTGATGGGCCAGGCACAAGTTGGACCAACTCGCAGAGGCTGTTCGTTGGTTACGCAGGATCGGGTACGCTAAATATCCTCAATGGCGGGCAGGTATCAAACACATTGCAGGGCTATGTCAGGTCTGCCAATGCTACGACCAGCGTCGTTAATGTGGATGGTGATGGTTCAACATGGATTAATGGTGGAGACCTTAGTATCAGTACTCGTGGGTCGCTGAATATCACCAATGGTGGCAGTGTGTCGGCAAGGCAGCTGCGTTTGAGTAGCAGCACAGGTGATAGTATCGTCACCGTGTCTGGTGTGGATGCATCTCTGCACTTGACGGACAACCTGTATGTTGGTCTTCAGAAATTGGGTGTTTTAAACATTGGCCCCGGCGCAATGGTGACCGTCGAAGGCATGACTGAAGTCAGCACTAACCGTTACGCAGACACGATAAGTACCATTCATTTTGATGGCGGAACCCTAATTTCCACGAAGCTTCGCGCTACCGCTGACAACCTCACCGGCACCGGCACCATCAGCACGCGCGGCTGGGTAATTGATGAAGCGGATGCTGTGTTTGACAACGGTACGAACAGCACCCAGGCTGTCATCAATAACAGTGTTGATAAGAACATCACCGTGAATCTGACTTACGATGGAACCAGTGAGGCCGGGGCAGGCTATACCGGCAACGGAAGCCTCACGGTTGCCAACGGCTCAGCCATTCACAGTACGTATGGCTTCATCGGCTATCAGGCCGGCAGCAACGGCACGGTCAATGTGGACGGTGCAGGTTCCTCATGGACTGTTGCGGAAGAGCTCCAGTTCGGACTGGGTGAAAGCATACTCAATATCACTCAGGGAGGGGTTGTCAGCTGCGGATCAGTCACAACTGATCCCGATAGGAGATCGACATCCACTACTATCAACGTGATTGGTGAAGACTCGGTCTGGTCCGTCGAAGGTATGTTGAGTATTGGTGCAGGGAAGCAATACAGCACCATGACAATGAATATCCTCGACGGTGGCAAACTGATCACCAAAGGCAATACGGGAGTTGGCTTGGGTGAATTCATCATGAGTACCCATGGTGATATCAGGATCGAAGGCACCGGCTCAGAATGGATATCTCACGGCAATATGAGAATCTACTCCGAGAACCGTGATGGATCGGTATCAGTACTCAATGGTGCTTCTGTCACCATCATGAGCAATTTGTATTTCAGCGGATACGGCAGAGAAGAAGGGCAATCCGCAATGGTTGTCGATGGTGATGGTTCCAGTCTCTCTGTCAGTGGCTATATTCAACGTAACGCGTATCACGATGGGTCAAGCTTCCCCAACGGCGCGTTGCGTATCACGAATGGCGGATACGTCTCGGCGGACAGGCTGCGACCCAATAATGATGATCTGGCGATCAGCCTCAACGACGGCACACTTGAATTAACTCATATTGAATTTGACGACATCGTACAGAAGGCCATTCCCGGTGTGAAAGGCACGGGCAAGTTGATCACTCACTCGTGGATCTTCGACAGAGATGTCACGTTCGATTCAGATAATCAGATCCATGGTCTGACTGATCTGATCGATGCCGCATCCGGGTTTGACGCAACGGTGGATGTTGTCCTGGATGGCAAGGGTTACAGCGGCGCTGGCGCAATCGGCACGGGCACGATGAACGTCGTCAACGGTAGTCAGATCGCAAGCACAACAGGTTACATTGGCCACCAAAGCACTGCCGACGGCACGGTCAACATTGATGGTCCCGGTTCGTCGTGGAACAACAGTGAAAGACTGTACGTTGGTTATGAAGGCACGGGCACGATGAACGTGATTAATGGTGGGCAGGTGTCGAATGCGGAGCAAGCCTACGTCGGTTACGCCAGCGGATCGGTTGGCGTGGTCAACGTCGATGGCATTGGCTCTCGCTGGACCAGTACCGGTGACCTACAGGTAGGACACCAAGGCGTTGGAACTATCAACATCTCCAACGGCGGCCATGTCGCGGCAAACTACTTGATAATGGGGACAAATGGCGCGGTGAACATTGACGGCGGCACCCTTGAACTGAACCGCATTGACTTGTACAGCGCGATCGATAAGGACATCGATGGTGTCACCGGCGTGGGTAAACTGGTCACTCACTCCTGGGTGCTGGACGATCAAGTCACCTTCGATGCAACCAATCGCGTGAACGGCCTGCAAAGTCCGTACGATGGCAGTCACGGTCTGACGCTGACCGTGGACGCCATTTTTGATGGCCGCGGTTTCACTGGCGCTGGCTACCTTGGTAACGGCAGCGTAACCGTGGTCAACGGCGCCAACATCGGCGGAACGGAAGGCTACATCGGCTTTCAATCCACTTCTGTTGGTGTGGTAACGGTCGATGGCGTTGGTTCCACTTGGTCCAACTCCGAGAATCTGTACATCGGCTACAGCGGCAGCGCTGCTCTGAACATTATCGATGGTGGCGTTGTAACCTGTGAAGGCACGACCTATGTCAACTACAACAGCTCCGCCAGCGGTGCCGTAGCCGTGCGAGGTGCAGGTTCTTCCCTGAGCATTAATGAAGACTTCTACCTTAGCTACCGCAACGATGCCTCATTGAACATTACTGAAGGCGGTACCATGATCGTGGGTGGTAACGCGAATCTTGGGTCCAACTTCGCAAGGACTAGTACCGTAACGATCGATGGACCAGGATCTCAGTGGCTGATCAACGGTGGACTTTCCGCTCGAAGCGTCAACTTGAGCATCACCAACGGGGGAAACCTCACGACATCACGATCAACGAGTGGCTATCCATTCAGCAGCGAGGTGTCCGGCGAGGTGTCTATCGCCGGGGTAGGATCATCATGGCATGCGAAAGACATCAATTTCGGCAACACCTATGGCGGAACACTGAGCATTACCCAAGGGGCGATGGTTGTGGCCGAGGGTAATAGTTCCATTGGCCATGGCCGACCCTACTACCCGCGGGGAGGCGCCCCCACCACAGCCATCGTGGATGGAACCGGATCGACCTGGACCACAAGCCAAGCGTTGCGGGTCGGATACTACTTCTCATACCACGATGTGCCAAACACGTTGATGATTACCAATGGCGGATCCGTCACTTCGGATACAGCCTATCTCTACGAGCGATTGTATCTGGACAATGGTTCTTTCATAGCAAACAGCATCACCGGCTACGAGTCTTCAATCATTGAAGGCACCGGCACAATCACGTGCGATGCATTCACCAGCAACGGGCTAATCAACCCCGGCCAGTCGCCCGGCGCACTAACCATCGATGGTAGCCTGGAGTTGGGATCGACGAGTAGATTGATCATCGACATCTTCGGCACGGCGAACGGTTCCTATGACATTCTGCACGTGACAGGTGATCTAACGCTGGCAGGCGATATCGAGTTCCGCCTGCTCGAAGGGATGAACGCATCGGTGATCGATCAGGTGACATGGTTACAAGTCGATGGTTCGCTCACGGGAGAGTTTAGTAACACCACCATCACATATGTGATCCCAGAGCCAACAGGATTCACCCTGCTTGGGCTAATGGGCATGATAGCTACAGCCCGAAAAAACCGGATTGGGAGTAGCCAAAAACGTTAACGACGGGATCAACGATACGTTAAAAAGGCGAGAGCACAGTTCAAACCTTGGCGGGTGGCGTGTATCAGAGGAGCACCGGAGACAGGCACGCCTGTTGGACCGTCTGCCCCTGGCTCAGCAATACATCCACTTCACGAAGCAGATTCACAATCTGCTCTGCTGAAAAACGTCTACGTTGTCCCATCAAGGGCCTGCCCTTCTGTCATCCAAAGTCGTCAGTCTACCGAACCAACGCCTGGACTACTTCTGAGGGGGCAGGTCAGGCGTGCGTATCGTGTGGTCTGGTGGTGGTTGGTAAGGCACGGCGATTGATTTGATTGGGATCGACTGAGTGAACTTACTCTGCAACATGTCGACGGCGTGAAGGCCTACGTCCCACATCGGCAACTCCAGTGTGCTCAGCGACAGTCCGTTGTCGAAGGGCGCATCGCCGAGGTCGGAGAAAGTGATCAGCGATAGGTCTCGCGGTATCTCTAACCCAAGCGAAGCGGCGGCTGCTACCAGCGGGGTTGCGATGCGCATGTGTTGACACAAGATGGCCGTGGTTTGCGGATGAGCCTGGAGCACCTGCCGCCATGATGCGATCGCTTCGGTCACACTGGCTGCCATGCCTTGGGCGGTATGGCAGATGGGGGTCAGCCCGGCAGCCTGCATGGCCTGGCTGTAACCGGCGCGCCGCGCGTGGGTCGAATAGTGCGCCGGATGGCGGAAGCGCGTTTCCTGATCGAGGTAGAGCAGACGACGATGGCCGCGCTGCAGCAGTTGCTCAGTGGCGAGCTGCGCGCCTTGATGGTCATCAGGATAGACGCAATCTTCGGCACCGTCGGTGTTGATCCAGACCACCGGCAGGCCGTAACCGCGAATGTGGTTGATGGACGATTCGGGAATCTGCCAGGCGTAGTGAACGAGGAAACCGTCGGCGCAGAGTTCCGCGAGCACCTTGGGGGCATAGTCTTGATCTTCCAGCCGGTCGAAGTCGATCTCGGCGTAGGCCAGGTGCAAGTCGCGTTTGGCCGCGGCCGTGTAGGCTCCCTTGTTGAGGTTGAGCTGAATGGGGCCCAATCCGCTTCGCGTGAGCATGGCGATCTGCCCGAGGCGCCCGGCGCGCATGGATCGGGCCGAGCTGTTGGGTCGATAGCCCAGGCGCGCGGCGGCTTCGTGAACGCGTTGGCGCGTGCTGGGCGAGAACGTCCCCCGGCCGCGCAGCACGTGGGAGACCGTCGGCAGCGACAAGCCTGTGTCCATCGCGATGTGCTTAAGTGTCACGGGCAACGGCGATCTCGCACATGAACTTCCGGATGAGCCATTTTCAGCCTACTTCTTCTGCACGCCCAGCGTGAT
>JANQFT010000567.1 GCA_028277685.1 Phycisphaeraceae bacterium | reverse complement strand
TGCCGTCGAGTTCGGTTTGCACGTTGGCTTTGGCGACATCACGGTCGCCCTTCTTGATCGCTTCGGTCAGGTCAGCAAGACTCATGGCATACGCCTCCTAAATTAGAGCGTGCACATAAGATATCGCATCAGCACGGACTGAACATGAACTAAGTGGACGAAATACTGTACATATGTGGCTGTTGGCCAGGTACTCGCCGGATAGGGCTGGCACACCGGGTACGCTTGGGCTATCAATAGAACCCTACGTTTTTTGCTCGCCGGGATCAACTGTTTCCATGAATGCTGCCCACGATATGATGCCCCACAGAATTGCCATCATCTGCTGCAGTGTGCTGCGCAGAGAGATTGAGCACTTCGCACAAAGTTATGAGCACATTGTCCATATCGAAACGCTCGAATATGGCCTGCACAGTGAACCTGATAAGCTGCGTACCGTCTTGCAGGAAACAATTGAACGGGTGGAAGAAACCATCGACGCCGATGCCATTGTGCTTGGATACGGACTATGCAGCCGTGGCACTGAGGGCATTGCCAGTAAACGCATGAAGTTGGTACTCACACGGGCACATGATTGCATCACGTTACTGCTCGGCTCAAAGGAACGATACGCCCAATACAGTGCTGACCATCCCGGCACATACTGGTACTCTCCCGGCTGGAATGCCGAGCACCTTGCTCCTGGCAAGGAACGTTATGAAAAGTACTACCAAAACTACCTCGACCAATACGGCGAGGATAACGCGAAATACCTGATGGAGATGGAACAGCAGTGGCTCACCAGCTACCAGCGCGCCACTTATGTTGATCTTGGCATCGGCCAGACGGATGACGATGTGGCCTACACCAGGGAGTGCGCCGACTGGCTTGGCTGGCAATTCGATCAACAGCATGGCGACCCGGCGCTGATCAAGGCGCTGCTTGAAGGCGACTGGGATGAAGACCGGTTCCTCGTCCTTCAGCCCGGACAAACCATGCGGCTCAGCAGTGACGACCGCGTGATGGAAATCGATCCCAAATCGCAAGACAAGTGATTCCTCATGAGTGAAGACATCGACCTGCAGATTGTCACCCCCGAGGGTGAACGGCATGTGACTTTGCCCCAAGGCTCGGACGCTTCGATCAGCGAGGTGCTGGCTCAACATGCCATCACCCTCAACACGCGATGCGGCGGCAAGGGAATATGCGATAGCTGCATCGTGCAATTACTCGAAGGACGGCTGACGAAGATCTCCGACGGAGAGGAGATCGCATCGAACGGCAAGCCGCAGAATCTGCGTGCCTGTGCTTACCGAGTGGCTGACACAGGGCATGTCACCATTCGTGTTCCCCAGCGCGCGATGCTGGCCTATCGCCCTCAGGTGGTAAGCGACTTCCGTCTGAACGTGCCCCTGGCCAATGATCCGCTTTGGCATGATCCTCAAACACCGCCCGTCGAAAAAGCAACCTTCGGCGCTGCGATCGATATCGGCACGACCACCGTGGCCGTCGCCCTCATCGATTACGCAACCGGCCAGGTCGTGGCCAAAGCAAGTGACTTCAACCAGCAGATGCAACTGGGTGATGATGTGCTGACCCGCATTAACCTGTGCATGACCGATCCAACCAAATTGGGTGAACTGCATGAAGCGGTCACCGCGCAGACCATCACGCCGTTGATTCACGCAGCGCTTGGTCAGGCGAAAGCAAAACCCGATCAACTCAAGTGCATCACCATCGCGGGCAACAGCACCATGCTGCATTTGCTGGTGCGAGAAGACCCAACCCCCATGGGCATCGCGCCTTTTACGCCGCGCTTTCTGAATCACCGTGAGGTAGCCGCGAGCGAACTGGGATTACCCGGCAATGCCGATGTCCACCTGCTGCCCGGTGCGGCGGCCTACGTTGGGGCTGACCTGACCGCTGGCGTGATGTCCAGCGGACTGTATTACGACGATGGCCCTTCCATGCTGGTGGATATCGGCACCAACGGTGAAATCATTCTGAAACATGAAGGTCAACTGTACGGCTGCGCCACGGCGGCAGGCCCCGCATTCGAGGGCGCACGCCTGGTCAGCGGCATGCGGGCCGGCGATGGAGCCATCAGCCACATCGATCTCGCCACGCAACCCCGTGACGTTCGCATTCAGGTGATCGGCAACACCAGCCCCATCGGTTTGTGCGGCACTGCATATGTCGATTTCCTAGCCCAGGGTAGGTCGATCGGCCTGCTCAGCCCCGCCGGACGTTTTGAACAAGGCGTGATGGACAACCGCCTGGAACCGGTGCCCGACTACGGCCAGGCGTTTCGTGTCGCCGATGGACCAAACGACCTCGGATTGTGGATCAGCGAGGCAGACATCTCCGCGCTGTTACAGGCGAAAGCCGCCATCGCAGCGGGCATCATCACCCTCATGGCCCGGGTGGGCATCAGCGCCTCAGACATCACCACCCTCTACCTGGCCGGCGGATTCGGCATGCACATGGACATCGCCAACGCCATCGCCTGCGGACTGCTCCCCGGATTTTCACCGCAGCAAGTGCAATTGGTGGGCAATACATCGCTGGCTGGCGCATATATTACCCAGCTTGATCGGGGAACACTGACGGAAATGAGTCATCTGAGTACGAAAATGGAAATCATCGAGTTGAATCTCGATCCGGAATTCGAAATGACCTACATCGACCAACTCAGCTTAGTATAGCAGACTAGATATGTGCTTCCCTAACAGACGCTTACATAATGCACATCAGCCTTTTCCCCTATTTTAACCAGTATTACCTTGACTAGTCTTAACGGCGTGATAATATTTGGGCACGCTGGTATTGAATTCGTCCGAGGTGCGTCCTGCACCTTCCGGACACACCCGAGAGTGAGAGAAGACACGCTCGGGATCCCATTCCCGTCCGTTCATACCCGGGGATATAACGCTTTGTGTCTTCACGCATAGGATGCGTTTGGCACTTGGTTTGCGTGGAAAGCTGGGAGACGACAGTCGTCGTCGACCCAAGCGAGGAGTTGGCCCCATGGGATTGAGTAAACGCGCGCAGAGACTGGCCGGTTTGGCATTGCTGCTCACAACGCTTGCCGCGAATGCTGGTGAAATACTGAATGGCCCGGAGGCATTGATCGATGCCCCGGCTATTCTCACCGCCGATACCAACAGCGATACGCATGCGATCGCGCATGAACTGGCCGACACCTCTGTTTCACACGTCGCACCAATCGTTCTCGAAACACTCACGCCCGCCACAGCAGCAAACGCGACAGGCAATGTGGTTTATGTCGCGGACAGTGCCATGCCTCTCTCGATGCAGGCGCAGGCCAGCGCCCGCTACCGAAGTATTTTTGATCGCCTGGTCATCACCATTTCGGTCACATACCAGCCCGGTGAGCATGCGGTGGGTTACGACAGCCGCCCTCCCGGCATATTCGCCATGTCAGAAGATACGGTGCTTCGCTTCGGCACCAACACCAACGCAAGCACCCGTAAC
>JANQFT010000552.1 GCA_028277685.1 Phycisphaeraceae bacterium | reverse complement strand
GCCATCCGGCATCTCCAACCCCTGCTCAGGCGCCACCTGCGCAAACCGCGATGGCAACACTGGCGCGGGTTCAAACTGACTGAAGAGATCGTTCAAGATACTGCTCAGTATCGCTGGCGTCGGTGTGAGTTGCCAGTGCAGGTGTATCACAAAGGGCGCAAAGCCACGAAGCGGAAAGTTATTGTTTTCGTGTTTATCAATCACAAAGCATCAAGTCTTGGTGTCTTTGTGACTTTGCGCCCTTTGTGATTCAGTTACTGCATTTGTACCCACAGCCAGTCCCGCGATAATGCTTGGATGCGTGATACGTCGAACCATCGCAATCTGGTGATCGTTTTGACCGGGGGTATGCGGGCGGATGTGTTTGGGCATACGGGTGTGTGGCCACTGCTGACGCCGCACCTGGATGAGATGATGGAGGGTGGGCTGTCCACCGTTTCCGTCGCGCCATCCACCGCCACGGCCCCGGCCCTGATGAGTTTGTACTCGGGCTTGCATCCACGCCAGCATGGCTTACTGAACGAAACACATGAACTACCGCACGTGGATGGCTGGGCGCAGCGTCTTCACGAAGCAGGTTACTACATGGTGGGCGTGGGGCGGGTAGGGCCGATTCGTCATTATTTGGATGAAGCGAGGCCGGTCGCAGAGATCGGTGCGCCCAACGATGCCGAATGTGATTACTTGCAGTTTGTGCGCAAGCAGGGCGTAGAATGGCGGGTTCAACTGCAAAAGAAAGAACGCGAACGTCGCGGGCCGTTCAGCCTGGAAGAACCGCTGGATGAGCCAAGTCAGGATGTCGACGGTTACATCGCCGGCCTGGCGTCGACGATTCTACAGCGCATGCCGACGGATCAATCGTGGGCGATGGTGGTTGCGTTCACCGGACCGGGCAACGATCTGCCGGCCCCGATGCCGTACCTCGACGTGATGGAAACGGACACGCTGGATCGCAATGTCATGCCGATCGACTTTGCTGATGCGGATAATCTGGGTGAACTTGATTATCCGCGCTCGCTGTTGCAGGGACTTACGCCGAAGGATGTGGCACGAGTTCGCCAGCATTACTTGGCGCGCGTGTCACTGGTCGACTGCGGCGTCGGCATGTTGCGCGATGCGATCGACCGCAACGGCCACGCACACCGCACGTGGATGCTGCTTGCTTCCGACCACGGCAAACTGCTCGGCGAGCATGGCCTGATCGGTCATCGTTCCATCCTTGCCCCGGCCATGTACACGCCCATGCTCATCATGCCCCCGGAAGGCAAACGACCCACGCCCGATCAACGCGATCCGGCGCACGTGCCCGATACGTTGGTCAGTAATGTTGACCTGGCCGCCACGATTTGTGCCATCGCGCAAACCGATACACCCGCCGGTTGCGTGGGGCAAAGTCTGCTGCCCGGCCTGGCTGGGCATGAAGTGGGCCATCCCACCGCCCTGTGCGAGTTCGGCCACCGCCTGGTGTTCGAAACGCTGCAGCACAAGGTGGCGTTCGATGTGGAAAGCCTCGCCCCCCGCGCGCTGTTTGATCTGGTCAAAGACCCGGCAGAGAAACGGAACCTGCTGGAATCGCTCGGTGCAGGCAACGCGCTGGATACGCTGCGCTGGCAACTGGCCGAGGCACTGATGCCGCTTCGCCCGGTGCGTCTGGGTGGATAAAGCGGTGTAATTCCCGATGTTTCCAGCCGAAAATTCCCCAAGCTCTGCTTGCCGCAGGCCGATAATGGTTGTATCTTGCTACAGCGTGGACCTTGACATTGAGGTCCACTTATGGAGATGGCGTTTCGTGATGCCCACGAAAACCGCACAAATCCTGAATTCTTCGCCCAGCCGTCCGGTTGGTGTTTTCGCATGATTCCACCTGACACCGCCGTAAGGATCGGCCATTGGCAAACGTCGTGTGTTACGACGACACGTATCGCATCGCTTTTTTGACCCAGTAGGAGATACCGCCATCGCACGAGGACGTTTTCAACGACGCGAGCAGGACACCAGCAAGAACCTGCGCATCAACGAACGCATTCGCATCTCACCGATTCGCCTGATCGACCAGGACAACAATCAGGTGGGGATCATCGAAACGCCCGAAGCGATGGCGATGGCGCGCGAGGCCCAACTCGACCTGGTCGAAGTGGCGCCCCAGGCACGCCCGCCCGTTTGCCGCATCATGGACTACGGCAAGTGGAAGTACCAGCAACGCAAAAAGGAAGCGAAGGCCAAAAGCCACGCCAAGCAAAGCGAACTCAAGGAAGTGCGCCTTCGCCCCAGTACAGACACGCACGACATGGACATCAAGAGCAGTCGCGCGCGTGACTTCCTGGCCGACGGCCACAAAGTGCAATTCACGTTGATGTTCCGTGGTCGACAGATGGCGCACCGTGAAATTGGTTTTCAGCGCTTCCGTGAAATCACCCAGGCGTTTGAAGACGTGGCGAAGGTTGAAGTGCCCCCACGTATGATGGGCCGCCGCATGACCATGATCATCGCGCCCCTGGGCAAGCAGCCCAGCAAGCCCAAACCGAAGCCGGATGCCAAGCCCGCTAATAAAGTGCCCGCACCCGCTCCCGCGCCTGCACCCGCCACGGATGCTGAAACCCAGCAGCCTAACGCTGGTTGAAGTTACATATAGAATGTAGGCTCATTTGCCTATTTCCCTGTCTGGTCGCATTGTCGAATATGAATCGGCGCGGTACGTTGGTTACTTCACATGCACCATGCGATTGCGATAGGGGTATCTCCATGGCACAGTTGTCACTCAACAAGGTTTTCGCCGCGCTCGACACATTCAAAATCGAACTGCCCAGTTGGGGCTTCGCCGACACCGGCACCCGTTTCGGTAAGTTCCATCAACCCGCTTCCGCTGTCGATACCGAAGACAAATTCGCCGACGCGGGGAAGGTGAACGAACTGACCGGCTGTTGCCCCACGGTGGCCGTACACGTGTTGTGGGATTTTGCCGAAGGTGATGACCCCAAGAAGACCGCGCGTCTTGCCAAGAAGTACGGCATCAAAATCGGCTCCATCAACCCCAACGTCTTCCAAAGTCAGGACTACAAACTCGGTTCGTTCGGTAACCCCAGCGAGAAGGTGCGCAAGGCGGCGCTCGATCATTGCATTGATTCGGTTGAGATTGGCAAGGCGGTTGGCTCAAACCTGCTGAGCCTGTGGTTCGCCGATGGCACCAACTACCCCGGGCAGGACAACCTGCGTCGCCGCAAGCGCGACTTCCAGGCGATGCTGAAGAAACTGCATGCCAAGATGTCGCCGCGCATGACCATGCTGGTGGAGTACAAACCGTTCGAGCCGGCCTTCTACCACACCGACATCGCCGACTGGGGCATGGCTTACGTGTTCGCCAAGCACGCTGGCCCGAAAGCGAAAGTACTCGTCGATACCGGCCACCACCTTCCGGGGGCGAACATCGAACACATCGTTGCGTTCCTGCTCGATGAAAACATGCTCGGCGGGTTCCACTTCAACGACAAAAAATACGCCGATGACGATCTCACGATGGGTGCGATTGATCCGTATGCCGTGTTCCGCATCTTCAACGTGATTGCCCAACATGAATTTGACGGTGGAAAGCTTCCAGGGGCGGGAATTGCCTATATGGTTGATCAATCGCACAACCTGAAGAACAAGATGGAAGCGATGGTCGGCACCGTCGACATGGCGCAGAAGATGTTCCTCAAGGCACAGTTGGTTGACCGCAAAAAACTTGCCCGCGCCCAGGCCAAAGGCGACATTACCGCCGCCGAAGCGTGTCTGGTCGATGCTTACGAAACCGACGTGCGCGATCTGCTCGCCGAATGGCGCATGGCCCGCAACCTGCCTGTCGACCCGTTGGAAGAACTGCGTGTGTCGGGTTACCAGAAGCAAGCTGCCAAGGAACGCAACGCCAAACGCAAGGCCCTCGGCATCGA
>JANQFT010000532.1 GCA_028277685.1 Phycisphaeraceae bacterium | reverse complement strand
TTCCCGGCGTTTACGCTCTTCCGCATCCAGCGTGCCCCACCAGAGTTGGCGGACCATGTCGAACTTGGTTTCGAGTTGCTCGCGCGTTTTCACCCAGCCGTAGTGAAAGATGCGGGCCGGTGCCCCCCCGCCGGTGTAACGTGCGTTCTCCCTGTGGCCGGGAAGGGGGTCGTTACACAATCCCGAGTTACCCTTGATCGCCGCCCACTGCACGTGCGTGCCGAGGAAGTTCTTATCCAGATAACCATCGCGGTTGCCCTTGTTCCCAGTGTAGTGTTTGAGCGCCGGGCCACATGCATCACCCACGATGCGGCACGATCCATCGAGACGACAGACGCGCGAAGCCTTGTGGTACATCCACGGATCGGTCGTCTGATAGTCCAGCACGAAATGCAGATACTTAAACAGCAGCGCTTTCACTTCGCCGTCGGCCTGCCACTTCGCACACGCGCCTTGCACTTTCGGCAGGTCATCTTCATGCACCACCTCATCAGCCTGAATGTAGAAGCCCCAATCACAACCCGTTCCTTCGGCAGCATCCAGCGCTTTGTTTGCTTCCTCGCTCAAAACGGTGCCATCGACCTGGTTACTCGACCATTCGGTATCGATGATCTCCACCTTGGGGTCGATCGAGGCCACCAGATCGCGCGTATCATCGTCGCTCTTGCCGACGGCGAACACGAAGCGGTCACAAATCGGCAACACCGACCGTACCGCTTCAACCACGGGGTAGTTGAGCTTGACCAGGTCTTTACCGAATGAGAAACCACATAGGGCCATGGGCTTTGGGCCTTGGACCGAGGGAAGGAAAAGCCACCGAACCCGCGGTCCTCGGCCCGCGGCGTTCGACCCTAACGCCGTCAGACGTTCTGTCCACAACACTTCTTGTATTTCTTACCACTGCCGCACGGACAGGGATCGTTGCGGCCCACCTTCGGGTCGGTGCGTTTGATCTGTTGTACGACCTGTTGACCACCACCGCCCGCACGTTCGGCTGCGGCGAGGTCGGCCTGTTGGTCCGCTGTTCCCGCGGCGGCCATGTTCTGAGCGTTCACGCCCATGGTGTCCTGCGTGTCGTGCTGGGCCTGCTGACCGGCATAGGCGTTGCGCATTTCCACGTTCGCACTCAGTCGGGCGCGGAAGATCATGTCGGTCACCTTATCGCGCACGCCGCGCAACATTTCGGTGAACATGCGAGCGCCTTCACGCTTGTATTCGATCTTGGGGTCTTTCTCTCCGTAGCCGCGCAGACCAACTGAGTCTTTCAGTTGATCCATCGCGTACAGGTGATCTTTCCACATCTGATCGAGAATCTGCAGCAACACGTAGCGTTCGAGTTGTGTGAGTTCGCTGCGAAGGATCATCCGAGCGCGCTGACGCACATAGTCGCGCTGGTCTTCCGCGGCGGCGAGTTCTTCCTCGTCCAGCTTCACCCCCCACCGCTGTTCAAAGCGTTGGGCAACTGTCGCCGAATCTCCCTGGGCACTTGGGGTTGCTTCGTCGATCCACTTATCCAGCGCTTCGCCGTGCCAGCGACCCGCCGCTTCCACGAGCGCTTCATGCAGTTGATCACCGGTTTGCTTACCGACGCTTTCCGCGGTCCAATCCAGCGCGTACCGCGCGTTGGCCCACCTGGCCAGATGATCCGCCGCCCATGCGCCAGCATCGCCGCCCTGCTGAGCGGCGCCGAACGCCATGTCCAGCACGAACTGAACGGGATATTCGATCTCGCGTTTGGCGTAGGCTTCCTGCGCCTTGGCGAAGATCAACTCCGCGACGCGCTGCTGCGCATCGTCGGCTTTTTCCGACTTACCGGGCGCCAATTCATCCGGCGTCATCTCGATGGCAAACTTCTGCTGCACCCAAGCGGCCAACTCACTTTCGGCATATTGCGGCTGATAGTATTTTTCCAGTGACTCCAGTGAGCGACGTTCGATCAGCTCGAACGCGGCCTGCGTGAGTTGTTCGCCCAGTTCGTTCGGGTCGGCCTCACGTATCTGCGACTGCTTCAAGTCGACCTGAAAGCGGCTCATCACCCATTGGCTCAGCCCTTTGGTGTCCCAGTCTTCGGGGGGGATATCGCTGGACAGGTATTCCCCGAGCGACGTTTCAATCTGTTGCCGCACATCGCTCTTGGCATCGGTGCGGATGCGCGACTCCACCTCATTCAAGCTCTCACCGCGCAACTTCCGGGGATCAATGTGAACATCCAGCAAGGCCTTGACCGCCTCGGATGTTTGATCGGCAGCAAAGTCGGGATCGAGATACATCGCCGTCGCATCTTCGATGGATTCTGCGATGTAGTTGAGGATGAGCCGTTCAATCTCGCGACCTTCCAGCACAGTCTGGCGCGTGCCGTAGAAGGTGTTGCGTTGATACTCCATCACTTCGTCGTATTCGAGCAGGCTCTTGCGGCTCTCGAAGTTGCGTTCTTCCACTTTGCTCTGGGCACGAGCGACACTATTGGTGATCCACTTGTGCTCGATCGCATCGTCTTCCTTCATGCCGAGCATGCCGTGCGCTTTCATGGTGGTCTTACCGGCCAACATCTTCATCAGGTCGTCTTCCATGCTGATG
>JANQFT010000048.1 GCA_028277685.1 Phycisphaeraceae bacterium | reverse complement strand
GAAACGGTTACCTGGTCCGGGTCATCATTCATCGTCTTCAGGTTGATGTTGCCAACTTGCGTGTTGACAGTCTCCGCGCCGAGCGGATCGACATCCGTGCCTTGACATCCGGGTGGATCGGTCACGGTAAGGGCCTTGGGCAAGGCGAGTGCAACCGATGCCGTACCAAGCCATATCGCGGCTGCGATCGCAAGGAAAAACTTATGCATGTCCAACGTGAACTCCTGGATGGTCATCAGGGAAGAATGTAGATCGAGTCTGTTTCCACATACGGGCCCAGCCCCACCGTTTGCGTCATTGAGCCAGGCGGACTTGTGACGGTGTTCGATTCCACCATCGCATCTTCGCTCGCCATGATAGATATCGCATTTCTTGGGGTGTAGATCCAAATGCCTCCGTCGACATCGAAGCGAGGCCCATTACCACTGAGGGCGTCGAGTTTGAACATCGGCTGATGAATGGTGTTGTTGCTGATTGTCAGATGCGACACGTTGGATGCAAAAATACCCATCGCCGGTGGCCGCGTGATGGTGTTCCCGCTGATGGTGATGTCCTCATGCAAGGCATAAGGCGAGAACGAAGGCCCGAAATCCGCTCCGATCGTGATGGTGCCAATGTGCGGGGAGAACACGTAGTGATCGTTCATCACGTTCAGGTTACAGTCAGTGATTGTGTTGTTCCGGATGGTGATACGCCGGGCAAACGTGTTCTCCAGGAAGTAGCGATCAGGCACAACAGTGATCGCACCCATGCCGGTATGACTGAGCGTGTTGCCTTCGATCAGCGCGTCATGCGATCGCACCGCAATGCCACGCACGCGGCCATCGTGCAGATCGTTGTTGCGAATGACTGTGCCGGCGCATCGTCGATTACCTGATTCAACCAGTGAATACAGTGGAACTGATACCGCAAGCGCATGGGTGAGATCGACAATGTACACCTTGTCGTAAACCAATGAGCGTATGCTGTGCGTGGTTGCAGCCTTCACCACGTTGTGCAAGTCGGCAGCGATATCGACGTAGCTGGGGTCGGTTGTTTCCGTCACTTCGTCCACCATTGCGCGGCCGACTGTCGCGGCATCCTCAATGCTGTGCAGACGCAACTGCGAGCCTGCGGTGAAATCGTTGTCGAACACTGCCGCGATGACCAGTTGCGTCTCCGTGGGCTGATCGATCACCACACCGAAGAAC
>JANQFT010000220.1 GCA_028277685.1 Phycisphaeraceae bacterium | reverse complement strand
CTCGTTGAAACCAGTCGGTTCAAACTGACCCACTACCGCTTTGTGGGGGTGGAGGGGGCACCGGGAGGGCGGGGGGCCAGGGGGGCGGTGAAACTTTTTTGACGAATGCCAAAGTTTGCGCACGCAGGTGACCGGTCATCGGGTGGGAGCGGGAAGGCGGGTTTCTGGCCTGGAAACCGCGATTTTTTTGGGGAGGTATGGAGGCGGTTAGCTGATTTTGGCGTCGGCGTGGCGTACATGGGGTGACGTGTTTGGGGGGCAGGGGTCGGCGAAGGATGAAGTGGCGTTGGTTGTCGGGTGGGCTTGTGATGCCCCGCTGTTTGATCTAGGCAAGTGGCTGGGATCATCGTTTTTTCCTGGCCGAAGAATGCATGAGATGCTTGCCGATGGTGTCTTTTAGGTAAACGAGAGCCTTGCCAGGCCAAGGAGTGCATCGATGATTAACTGTGATTGTGATATCGCAATAGATTCTGAACTGCTCGACCGATTTGCGTCCAAACAGGACGCGGTGGCGTTTGAGGCATTGGTACATCGGTATGCGGGGGTGGTGTACGGCTCGGCGTTACGTATTCTGGGTGATCCTCATGCTGCGGAAGACATCGCGCAGGATTGCTTTATGGCTTTGGCTCGTTCGCCCGGAGCGGTGGATCGATCGGTCGTGGGTTGGCTGCATGCGCGGGCGACGTCTCGATCGTTGAATCGCTTGCGTGATGAGCAACGCCGCCGTCAGCGTGAACAGAAAGCCACTGCCATGAACGAGACACCCGACCACGCCAACACCTTGGTGATGTGGCGACAGATCCAACCACTGCTCGATGCTGCTGTCGCTGAATTACCTGATGATCTGCGCGAGCCGGTGATCATGCACTACCTCGAAGGCAAACAGCAGGAAGCGGTGGCAGAGAGGATGGGCGTGAACCAGTCGACGATCTCGCGACGACTGGCCAGCGCGCTGGATCGTCTGCACGAGTTGCTTACGGCACGGGGCGTTGCGGTGCCTGTTGGTGTGCTGGGCGTGTTGCTGGTTGAGAAGGCGACGGTGGCCGCGCCGGTCAATCTGGTCACAGGACTGACCGCTTCTCTTGCCACGGCGACGGCCACTGGTGCCGCAACGGGAGTGTCTGCCGCTACGGCCCTCGGCGGCGGCACCACCGGGGTCATCGCGGGGACTGCGCTTGGCAAAATGATCGCCGTTGCCTTGGCCTTTGTGGGTGTTGGTGCGGTGGGCATTACAACCTATGTGGTGGCAAACAAGGCGCCTTCCGAAAACGCCCTGTCCATCGAAACAACGTCAATGGAGCAAGCTGCCGTGTCGGAAAAAGATGCGCCGCCCGCGAATGTCCGCCGTGAAGGCGACCGTGTTTGGATTGATGAGGTGACTTACGCGGATACCCGGGAAGTCAACGGCTATGTCCGTGGCATCGCTGCTCTCCTGGATGCCCGGGGTGAGCACGTGAGCTACGATCGGTTGATGGGCCTTTCCGGCATGGCGTTCATCACGCAGGTACACGCGCAGCGATGGAAAGGCGTGGTCGACGCGGGATGGTGGCCTCTCGACGGCGTTGGGATTCAGGCCCGAAAGGAGTTTCTCAGCCAGGCAATCGGCTATGAGTTCTGTGAGTATGGTGGAGTATGGGGAGTTGGGGATTGGGACGGCATAAAACCACGTCTGCCTCAGATTTACGCTGAACAGATGAAGGCGCCGCTTGAAACCGCGATCAACGCCGGCCAGCCCGCATTCGCCGGATGGTGCGGTATGAATATGGCTTTCTTAATCTATGGATACACGACGCCAGGTGAAGGACCACCCATACTCGGCATCGGTGCGGGATCAACCGACGGTGAGATCGCCCAATCTTCTGAGTGGCCGTATGGTGTATTGATCCTCGGGGAACGAAGTGCGCCTTTGTCGGAGAAGGCTGCGGACATCGCTGCCCTGCGCTACGCGGTCCAACTCGCTCGAGACGAGGTTCGGCTTTCGGAAAAGTACCCGTGGATGTCCGGTGAAGAGGGCTACGCCTTCTGGGCCGAACTGGTTCGAAATCCCGAGGAGAAGATCAAGAATCATCATCATGGTAATGTGCGAAGGCACCTGCTGATTAACCGAACGTCCGCGGTACGATTCCTGAATGAGATGTCAGCACGCTACACTGATGAGACAGCTGACCTGTTGCAAGAAGCTGCCCGGAAATACGAGTTAGTGATCGAGTCTGCGCAGTCACTGCAGCCCCGCGGACTTTCAGGCAGTGCGGAGCAACGCGTGGCGTTCGCCGATCAGATCGATGCGATTGCAGTGATTGAACAGGAAGCCGCCGAACTGTTAGCGGCAGCAGCCGATTCAATGAGTCAATGATGGAAGATTTGATACCGCGCGTATTCAAGGTCTTTATTACTTGATGGGCAGTTTGCGCTCGAAAGTGGAAGGCGTGCAGTTCTATGGCCAGCGGTTGGGGAGCGAATGCGCGGCGTTATTGTTAGACAGCAGGTACTGCAGCGTGTCTGCTGTGATGGGTGTCAAGAGGAAGCGGGGCATGAATCGGGCCAGCCGAGCGGGGGGTTCTTCAATCATCGCAACTTTTTTTGATTATTCGGTGACGTAAGTCCTTCAAAAAACATCCTCGAGGCTTGGTTGTTGGCAGTTTCTGTCAGTTATTTTTTTCAGACGTTGGCAGTAGATGTCACACGAGCGGTTGCCTCGGCGGTAAGATCATTTCTCAATGGCCAGCCATAAGGTGCAACGAAACGTTGCACTTATAAGTGTTTTAATATTAAATGCATAGCACAAGTCTGTTCGGACGATGTTGTCCAGTCTTACCTGCCATTTGGGGGGGAGACGAATAAGGCCTTGCGCTATACCGCGTTACGTATCACCCCGGCTCTGGGTATGTGCGGTATTCGCAGGAAGGCTGCCTAGCCCCCCGACGCGTGCAGAAGATAGCCAGAGTGTTAGAATGTGCCCCCCCAACTGGTCGGTGTACCAGACTGTCGGCCAAGCTAAGTGCATTCGCGGGAGCGATCATGAAATACTTATTCCTCATCATTGCGATCATCCTCTCGCTGGCGGCGCTCGGCACGTATTACAGTGCGCCCGATACCACCAGCAAGGTACCGGTCATCTACTGGGTGACCGACCGGAACCCCGCACGGGAACTGCAGGTGAAGAAGTTCCACGAATGGTGTATCGAGAATGGTCACGTTGGCGAAGACGGCCAACCAAGGGTCGAACTCCGTCTCGACATGGCCAACCGCGACAAGACTAAGCAGATCATCCAGAGTGTGTCTGGCGTCGGCAGCGACATCATGGACCTGGGTGGCGGCAGCAACTTGCGCTTGTTCCAACAGATGAACGTACTGAAGGATGTGACCGAAGCAGGGAAGGAGTTGGGGTTCGATCCTTCGAAGACGTATGCCGCGGTGGAGCCGTTGATCACGGTGGATGGTCGCCAGTACATGTTCCCGTGCAATGTGACGGTGCGTGGCGTTTGGGTGAATACGGATGTGTTCAAAGCCGTGGGGATGGAACCGCCGCCAACACGTTGGACGATCGAGCAGTTCGATCGCATGGGTCAGGAATTCAACAAGATTGCCAACCCGCCGGGAACGCGTGCAGATCAGCGTCGTTTCTTCTGTGATGACATATCCGAAACGCTGCTCTACCGGAGTATGGGCTTATCGCTATTCAATGAAACGGCGACGCGTTGTACCTTGAATGATCCGCGTTACGTTCGCACCCTGACGCTAAGGCACAAGTGGATCTACATTGATAACTTCATGCCCACCCCGGACGACACCGATGCATTCGCCACCGAGCAGGGCTACGGCGGCGCGAAGCTCGCTTTGTTTGGCACGGGTAATTACGCGATGGTTACCGGTGGCCGGTACTACCTGATTCGCTTTAGAGACTACAACAACCTTGGGCAGATGCGCGTCGTGGAACCGCCGTATGATCATTTTCCCAACACCACGATCAGCACGCGCGCAGCAGTGGTGTATCAGGGGTCGGATTATCCGCATTTGGCCAACCTGTTCCAGGCGTATCTCGCCAGCGAAAATTACAATGCATTGATCGTTGAAGATGCCGATGCTTTGCCACCCAATCCCGCTTACACTCGGTCGGATTCGTTCCTGCGCCCAGAAAAACACCCCAACGAGTGGGGGGCGCACGGTCAGTTCGTAAAGATGGCCGAAGAGATCGCCATCGGCGAGGTGCTCTCACCATTTGTTCTGGGTGATGTGGTCTGGCGCGAGGTGAAATTCTACCGCGAAGATTTTTATGCCGGCCAGATTACCGCAGAGGAAGCCGCGAAGCGCACGGCTGAACGCATCGATTTTGAAATCGATAATGAACTGAAGCGCAAGCCGCACCTGCAGGAGAAGTTTGACCGCCGCATGGCACTGCAGAAGAAGATCGATGCCCTTAAGGCTGCGGGCAAGAAGATTCCCCGGGCCTGGGTTTCGAACACGTTTTACCTGCGGTACTACGCCGCACAAGGCATGCTGACCGACGAAGTACCCGCTTCGCTCGAGCGCGAAGGAGAGTAATCCCTTATGACCAAAGAGCGACGCAATCTTCTGCTGGGACTGGCGTTCCTCAGCCCGAACATCTTCGGGGTGCTGACGTTCGTGATCTTTCCCGTTGGGTTCAGCCTGGTGATGGCGTTCAGCAACTGGGACTTAACGCAACACAACATGTTCAAGCCCGACGCCGAAGTTGAGATGGTCGGCGCAAAGAACTTCATCGACCTGATCTCCGGTGACCGCTTCGTGCGATTCCTCGGCAACACGTTGTTCTTCATGATGGGTATCCCGTTCAGCGTGGCCGGTTCGTTATGTGCAGCCATTCTGCTCAGTAAAGATACGCGCGCCGGTGGCGGCAAGCCCATGCTATGGATGATTGCCGCCTGTGTGTTTGTCGCCAGCATTGCCATGCTTGCTGCCGTTGGCATGGGCGGTACGGCGATGACTATTCTGCTTGTGGGCGCCATGTGTGGCATACTCACCTGCGGGATGATCGGTGGTCGCACTTTCTATCGCACACTGTTCTACACCCCGCACTTCGTGGCGGGTGTGGCCACATTCATCCTTTGGAAGAAGCTTTATTCCAAAGAAACTGGACCGGTCAACGTCAGCTTACAGCCGATGCTGAATTTCTTTACTGATCAAGTGAACGCCACGCCAGATGGTATGTTCGCCACGGTGTTTGTGCTCGGTCTGGTGTTGTTGGTTGGCGCTTACTTTCTTGGAACACGCAAACTGCGGCTTATGATGATTGACGGTGAGCTTGGTTGGGGGGCAGCCATTCTGCCGTTGATCATTATCTCCCTACCGATCGTCGTTGCCGTGGTATGGGGCCAGGTAGGGCCGAAAACATTAACGACTTCAGATGTTCTCGGCTTTCGCATAACGCTGACCGCAGGGTTTATGCTAGCGGTGGTCGCTGGGTTGATTCTTCTGGTTCACCTTCTAGGCGTGGCAAGAGCAGAGCGTTTTCCGTGTAAACCCAGCGAAGGTTTTGGCAGCGGCTTCGTCATCGCCATACTGTTCATGGTGTTGCAATTCGTATTGCTGGGTTTGAGCCCCGTCGTGGGAGCGTTACCCGCCATGGCCGGAGACGCCGATGGCCTTGCCGCGCCCAGCTGGCTCAACGATACCAGTTGGGCCAAGCCTGCGCTGATGATCATGGGGTTCTGGGCTGCGATCGGTTCAAACAACATGCTGCTCTATCTGGCAGCCTTGAGTAACGTACCGGAAGAACTCTACGAAGCGGCCGACATTGACGGTGCAACCCCCATCCAGCGTTTCTGGAACGTGACCTGGCCTCAGCTTGCCCCGACCACGTTCTTCATTCTGGTGATGGCGACCATCGGTGGCCTGCAGGGCGGTTTTGAAATGGCCCGCGTGATGACCAAAGGTGGCCCCGCTGGCGCGACCACCACGCTCAGCTACTTCATTTACCAGGAAGGTTTTGAAACCGGCCGACTCGGTTTTGCCTCGGCCGTGGCGTGGGCGTTGTTCGTGCTGATCTTTACCGTGACGGTCTTTAACTGGAAGTTCGGGAACCGCTATGTCAACGATTGATTCGACCAGACCGAACATTGATACCGAAGAACTGGCGCGCCTGAGTCGCCAGCATCGCGCAAGCGCAGAGCGCAGCCGCTTCTATCGCGGCACCGCGCTCAACTTGGTGTTAACGCTCATCGGCTTTATGTTGTTCCTGCCGTTTCTGTGGATGATTCTCACGTCTCTGAAGCACCTGCAGGAAGTTGGGTTGCAGTCTTGGCTGCCGCAGGAGCGCGGCTATAACTTCAGCAATTACCTTGAAGTGTTCAAGACCATCGACTTTGCCCGCTTCTACTGGAACAGTTTGTTCGTGGCATCTTGCGTAACATTCCTGCAGGTGTTCACCAGTTCGCTGGCTGCGTTCAGTTTTTCCCGCCTGCAATGGAAGGGCCGCGACAAAGTGTTCGTGCTCTATCTGGCCACGATGATGCTGCCCGGTCTGGTGATGATGATCCCGAACTATCAGATCATGATCACGTTGGGTCTGGTGGATACATTGATCGGCCTGATTCTTCCGGCTGCGTTCACCGCATTCGGTACGTTCCTGCTGCGGCAGTTCATGCTCACGATTCCCAGTTCACTGGATGAAGCGGCCGAGATCGACGGCGCAAGCAAGTGGCGGGTTTACTGGGATGTGATTCTACCGTTGGCGCGTCCGGGTTTGATCACGCTCGCCATCTTTACGTTTATGGGTAATTACAACTCATTCTTCTGGCCGTTGGTCATGCTGAAGAGCGAGCATCTGTACACGTTGCCGATCGGCATGCTCTACTTCGACAGTACCGCGGGACAGCAGACGAACCTGCTGATGGCGGCAGTCACCATGAGCGTTGTGCCCATGATCATCATCTTTGTGGTTTTGCAGAAGTATCTCGTCAAGGGCATTCAGCTCGGCGCGGTGAAAGGATAATCCATGGCTCGCGTATTCTTCGAACACGTCAAGAAGGTGTACCCCAACGGCTTCGAAGCGGT
>JANQFT010000139.1 GCA_028277685.1 Phycisphaeraceae bacterium | reverse complement strand
CGTAGATGCGTTGCACATCAGCGGGCAACTTCCGGGGGTCGAACTGATCTTTGTACTGCGGGTTGAACACGTTGCGGATACCGATATGACGATCAATCGCTTCCCGCATGATTGCCAGCCCTTCGAACATGGCCTCGTCGGTCATGCCGGTTTCGCTGACACTGCTGCGCAAATCGGTCACGCGGCTGCGCAGTTGCTCATCGGTCAGGGGGCGCATTTCAGGTTCGAACGCGTTGATCTGATCCACACGTTTTAGGTACTGCTTGACGAGTCGATCGTTGCGCGAGCCGAATATCTTGGTGAACAGTTTGCTGATGTTGTTAATCACGGACATGATGAGTCCTTCGTGAATGTCGGTTGCTGGGAGACGAATGTTGAACACGCCGTACGGTTGTCGTGCGGATCACGGAACGTCCATCGATTACAGGGAGTTCAACGATGTCGATCACAGATCGCACATCGAAGATCATCGATGTCAGCAACCTGCCGGCGGCGGCAGATCCATCAAGGCAGGTCGAATGGGTGAAGTGTATCGAACCGTTGATGTGGGCCAAGGTTCGATGATCGTGACAGCCAAATCCATCGTCACGGTGAGGCGTGGAACGGGCAATGCCGCGGAGATCGTCTGCTGACCACAGAACTGGCGAGCTGCATCAGCAATCGTGTGACCGATCCGATGCACCCGCTGTTCCCGCACGGCGAACGCTTCGCAGGTGCGAGCCGTCACGATGGAGTCGCTCATACTGCCCAAGCCACCCACCACACCCAGCGGCAACGCCACCGCAAGCCCCATCAGGGCCACGGACATGCTGGCAGCTCGGGTTGTGGTGATCGAGCGATTCATTACTTACCAAAGTATCGGCCAGTCGACCCTTGCCGGTCAACCCCGCAAGACTAATATGCGATGAATAAGCCCCTACGCCCTAGAAATGGGTGGCAGCATATCGAGGCCGTGTGCCGCATGAACGCCGCTTCTTCCATCTCGCCTCAGCAATGGAACGATGGAAAAACACTTGAGTTCGGTATCAGCGGGCTACTCGACAACTCAAACGTGTTGCTACATGACCGGACGGATCAGGCGCTTTGGTCGCTGATGAAACTCGAAGTGGCCAGCGGGCCACATGCGGGCAAGGTATTAATGCACTTACCATGGCGGATCACTTCGTTCGGCATGTTTGCGCGTGAACATCCCGAAGCATCCATCGTCACCACCGACACCGGTCACTTCCGCAATTACGCTCAAAATCCCTATCGTCGATACTTCGCGACGGATGCGTTGATGTTGCCCGTCGCGCATGAAGACAACCGCCTACCGCCGAGGGCGTGCGTGGTGGGCGTGCGGCTCGGCGATCAGATTCGTGCATATACGCTGGCATCAGTGACGGCGGCGCGCGATCATACCCTCATCGATCAACTCGACGGGAAGACCATCATCCTCAAGCATGATGAAAACGGCGTGACGGTGCTGCAAAATCCAGGCGAAGCCCAGGTCTTACATACCTTCTGGTTCGCATGGGCGGCATTCCACCCTGACACGTCCATTTATGAACCCCAAAAATGCGTGCCGGATGTAAGGAACCGGATTCCGCCGCGACAAACGTATGTGCGCCGAATACGAACCTACGATAAACAGTTCGTTTTCTCCATCAGGTAACACAGAACCATGACCAGCAGCATGACCCTCAACATCCTTGGCGAGAGCCATTTCAACCAGGTGATTCGCGATGCATCGGGCAACCCACTCACGGGGGCATCCATCGACACCGTGCAGGTGAACATCGGACTTCGCTGCAATCTGGCGTGCCGACATTGTCATGTCGAATCTTCCCCCAAGCGTGAAGAGCAGATGACCTGGGACACGATGCAGGCGGTGCTGGCCGCGGCGAAAGCCGGAGGCGCGCAAACACTGGACATCACCGGGGGAGCGCCAGAAATGCATCCGGACTTTTGCCGGTTTGTCGATCGCGCGATCGCGCAACAACTGAAGGTGATGGTGCGCACGAACCTGACGATCATGCTGGAAGATGGTTATGCCGACCTGCCTTCGTGGTACGCCCAGCGCGGGGTGCATCTGGTTGCCTCGCTACCGTGCTATCTGCCGGTGAACGTGGATCGTCAGCGCGGCCGGCACGTGTATCGCGGCAGCATCGATGTGATCAAGCAACTGAACGCCGTCGGATACGGCCACGACCAAGGCCCGGTGCTCGACTTGGTGTACAACCCCGGCGGCCCCGCGCTGCCGCCTGCGCAGAAAGAACTCGAGCAGGCTTACCGGTTGGCGCTGTTTGATGAGCACGACATCCGCTTCAACCATCTGTTCACGATTACCAACGTACCGATCGGCCGCTTCCTGCATGACCTGGCGCGCGAAGGAAAGGCTGATGAGTACCTGCAACTGTTGCGCGACAGCTTCAACCCGCAGACAATCGACGGCCTGATGTGCCGTCATCAACTGCACGTGGGGTGGGATGGAACCATGTTCGACTGCGACTTCAACTATGCACTCGGCCTCCCCGCGGAAACCGATGCCCAACACGTGCGCGATTTCGAACCCCGCCAATACATCGCCCGAAAGATCGTGACCGGCGATCACTGCTTTGCCTGCACCGCAGGCGCGGGTTCCTCGTGCACCGGCGCCTTGACGTAACGCACCCGGAGAACATGCCATGCCCCAACTTGATACCCCAATCGATACAAGTAGGCCCGGGCCTGCCCGGACAAGTTCCCCAAGTGTTACTCGTTTCATTCGTCCTGTATCGATCATCATCACGTTGGCCAGTTTCATCATGCTGATGCGTTTGCTGCCGATGAACAAACTGACGGCAATGTTGGAATCGTTCGTGCAGGGTCTTGGACCTTGGGGACCGGCGGTGTTCGCCATCGTTTATATCATTGCCACCGTTCTTTTCCTTCCGGGAGCAGCGCTGACGCTGGCGGCGGGCGCGATCTTCGGTTTGTGGTGGGGGTTTGCAGCGGTGTCGATTGGATCAACCACAGGGGCAGCGTTGTCGTTCCTGATCGGCCGATACCTGGCGCGCGATGCGGTGGAGCGTAAGTTGGCTGGCTTCCCGAAACTTAAAGCGGTCGATCGCGCGGTGAGCGATGGCGGGTGGAAGATCGTGGCGCTGTTGCGTCTTTCGCCGGCGGTGCCGTTCAACCTGCAGAACTATCTGTATGGGTTGACGTCGATTCGCTTCTGGCCCTGCGTGTTGACCAGTTGGATTGCGATGGTGCCGGGCACGTTCATGTACGTGTACTTAGGTTACGCCGGTCGTGTGGCGGCGGGCGCGGCGACGGGCGCGGGGGAAGGTCGCACACCGGCCCAGTGGACGTTACTGGCGGTGGGTTTGCTGGCGACGATCGTGGTGACGGTGTACGTAACAAAGATCGCACTTCGGGCGATTAAGCAGCAGGCCAACGATGTAAACGCTCCCGCCCCCGCTGACGAAGCCCCCACCCAATCTGCCGGCGCACACGGAGCCTTTGCGTACGCCAGCATCGCGCTGTTGGCCGTCGCTCTTACCGGATGCGCCTACATGAACCGAAACCTGATCACCAACCTGTTCGGTCCACCTGCGGTGGAGATGACCGAAACGCATGCGACCACCGGCAGTGTGACGTTCGATCAT
>JANQFT010000047.1 GCA_028277685.1 Phycisphaeraceae bacterium | reverse complement strand
CCGTTTGATCGTTTGTTCTATCAGGGCGATGAGTTCGACCCCGCGAACAAATCGATGGAGCCGGTCTGGGCGGACAAGGTGTTCAGTGATTACTTCAAGTCGTGGATTCCCGAAGGCTGCACCGATGCGGAGTATGTCAACGCGCAATACGACGGTGCGGTGGCCTACATGGATACCTGCATCCAGCAGATTTTCGAACGGTTGGAAGTGCTCGGCATCCTCGATAACACCATCGTCATCATCAACGGTGACCACGGTGAAACGCTCGATGAACACGAATGCTTTTTCGATCACCACGGCATGTACGAGCCTTGCCTCGTGGTTCCGTTGGTCATCCGCTACCCCAGGAAGATGCCGGCTGGCTTGCGCGTCGATGGTTTCAATCAGCATAAGGATTTGTTGCCCACCATTCTGGAGTTGACCGGGGTGAGGACGAAGGCGAAGTTTGATGGCCAATCGCTGATGAAACTGGTGCGTGGCAAAGCGGACAGTTTCGAAAGCGAGTTCTACATCACTGAATGCACGTGGATGCGTAAGCATGGTTGGCGCACGCCGCAGTGGAAGCTGATCGTGGCGCTGGAGCCTGACTTCCACTTCAAGCCGGAGATCGAACTTTACAATCTGGTCGAAGATCCGCTTGAACTGAAGAACGTAGCGAAGCAGAATCCAGACGTGGTTGCGAATTTGCGTGGGCGGATGGATGCGTTCATCGCGAAGCGCGAAAAACAAACGGGCCTGCCCAACCCCATGCACCATCAGGGTGATTGGTCCAACCAGGGCGCGCCGTATGTCAGCAGCGAAGAGGCGCTGGAGAAACTTCATATCGGTGATCGCAAAACCGCCCAGACTCTTCAGTCGAAAGATAAGAAGAAGGGCAAGCGTAAGTAAGGACGATCTGCCATGAAGATGTTCACCGTGATTGGTCGGGGTCATTCGGGCACACGAGCGATGTCGCACACGTTGGCGGCCAGCGGTGTGTATATGGGCGAGCCGCAGAACGTGTCGGGTGATTTACTTCCCCCGGAGGATATGTACGAAGCCTGCCGTGTGATGGCGAAGTACGTCGAGTACCGTGGAGGGCTTGAGTGGAACTTCAATCGCCTGCATACCATGCCGATTGACCCGGCGTTTACAAAGTTGATTGAATCGTATTTGTCGGACGTGTTATCGAACAGCAGTGAATTGCGTGGCTGGAAGATTCCCGAGACGACATTGGTGTACCCGTGGATCGTGCGCATGTTCCCGGAGATTCATTACATCTTCTGGGTGCGCAACCCGCGCGATTGCATTCTGCGCAAACACAAGACCGACGACCTGCGCGACTTCGACATCACTTATCCTAACACGGATGATGAGCGCAAACGTCGGGCGATTTCGTGGAAGTATCAGTATGACCTGGTGCGTGCAACACCTTTGCCGAAACACCACACCACCATCCGGCTGGAAGATTACGTGTTGAAGCAGGACGAAACGCTGGCGCAGCTGACCGAGTTTACCGGTGTGGACATGGCGAAACTGCCTGTGAAGCCCGAAGCCGTGGGCCGCTACCACACGGACGATGGTGTGAACTACTACGATTTCCTGGAACCGATCATGCGCGAGTACGGGTACGATGTTCCTGCTGACAGCCACTCACAGGAGCGCGCCTGATGCTACGCACTGCGGTGATCGGCCTTGGGCCCATCGGCAACCGACACGCCACGCTCTACCGTGAAAACGACCTAGCGGAACTGGTTGGCGTGTGCGATATCGATGCGTCGCGCGCAGAGGCGGCGAGGGAAACGCACACCGCGCCGATGTTCACCGATGCATCCACCATGCTGCGCGAACTGAAACCCGATGTGGTCAGCATCTGCACTGGTGGGGAAGAATACGGCAGCGATCATTTCGCCCCCACCATGCAGGCGCTTGACGCCGGTTGTCACGTACTGGGTGAAAAGCCGATCAGCAATAACATCGATGAAGCGGAACAGATGGTCGCCAAGGCACGTGAGCAAGGCGTGTGTTACGGCATCAACCTGAACCATCGCTTCACCCCCGCAGCACGATTGGCAAGGCAGTGGCAAATCGAAGGTCGACTCGGTGAGTTACTGTTTATCAACGTGAGTATGTGGATCAAAAACCCGCGCGAAAGTTCGCCCTGGTTCCACATCAAAGCGCTGCATCCGCATACGATCGATATCATGCGCCACTTTGCTGGTGACATCGAGCGCGTGCACTGCTTTGCCACCCAGGCCCCCGGAAGGTCAATCTGGTCAACCGCCACCTTCAACCTGAAATTCAAGAACGGAACCGTGGGTACGCTCATCGGCAGTTACGACATTCAACGTGGCCACCCGATGGAGCGTTGCGAGGTGGCCGGTACCGATGGTCGTTTCGTGATCGATGACATGTGGCGCGAGGCCACGCTCTACCCAGCCGGCGACATGGTCAAACTCGTTCACACTGACCCCGTGTTCGGCGGCTTCGGTGAACGGGGTGGTTTTGAAAACACCTTCCGCACACGCATCCACACTTTCCTGCAACAAATCACCGACGGCACAGCACCCGATGAAATCGAGGCCAGTGGCGCAGATGGCTTGGCTGCGCAGAAAGTACTCGACGCGGCTGTGCGATCGGTTCAAACGGGTGATGCGATTGATGTTTAGATTTGAACCGCCAATGCACCAAGGTCACCAAGGGAACTCGATTGAACCGCAGAGACGCAAAGACACAGAGAAATCAGCTATTCACAATTTGTTCTCTCTGCGCCTCTGCGTTTCTGTGGTTAGTTTCTGAATCTTGGTGCCTTGGTGGTTCACCCCTCACGGAGATACAAATGATTCGCAAAGCATTCGTCATGTCTGTTAACGAAGGTTGTGAGGCTGAGTACGAAAAGCGACACCGTCCCATTTGGCCGGAGCTTGAGCAAACGCTCAAAGACCATGGGGTGCACAACTATTCGATTTTCCTTCATCCCGAAACAAAGCAACTGTTTGCTTACGCAGAAATCGAGGATGAACAACGCTGGGAAGCCATCGCACAGACAGAGATATGTCAGAAGTGGTGGGTGCATATGGGTGATGTCATGCCATCCAACAAGGATCACAGCCCCGTGGCCACCGACTTACGCGAAGTGTTTCATATCGATTGAGCCGTCTCAATTTTAGTCGCGCAACGACAAATTTGACGTCCAGAACAGTTATATTTCTGCCCCCGGAAGTTGGATTCTTGGTGCCCATTGAGTAGGTAAGCACAATCCCTTGTGGGTCCATCTGCGCCGGTCAAGCCCGATAACACTTTCAGGCGATTCGATATCCGCATTGAAAATCGTTGTAACCGGCGCAATGGCAAGGCGTTGCTGTTTCTATTGACGGGCGGGTTCTGTTGGGGTAACATGTACCGAACAAAAATTACTGAAAGGATTGCAGGCCGGTCGATGGGATAGTCGAACGATATGCAGGCGAGGCTGATGGTCAGCCCAACATCGTGTGCCACAGTACGACACTCATACAAAACCCAGAGGTTCACTATGACTCTCCCTCTGATCATGACCGGCCCCGGCAACGAGTACACCACCCAGTACGTGCCACGCGGGTCGAAGCTGATGAAAATGGTCGGCCGCTCCCAGGAACAACCGTCCAACAGCGACACCGACAGCGGAACCACCCTCGCCGGCTACGCCAAACTGCCCAAACGCAGGAAGCTGCGTCCGGAGGAGGATGCAGCCGACCAGCAGCAGCCAAAGCGTGAACGTGAGGCCGACCGGTTCGAACACATTGAACCCAACGGTCAGCCCACCCGCGACGAAGCGCAGCGCGACCGGGTGTATCAGAAGACCGGGCAATTGGTCGTGGCGACCGAAGCGATCGGTGCCTGGCTGGCCCATCAGGGCACGGCGCTGGCAGCAGCGTCCAGTGATATGGAGCAACTGACCACGCCCCCGGAAGTGGTAACCGAAAACGTGATCGAACAGTTGGATGCACCCGCCCTGCGACTGGCGGCAGACGAAGGGCAAACCGCGCCCCAATCCATCGGCGCACCTGTAGCGGAGGCCTACAATGAATCAGATGAATCTCACGCCCAAGCAACGCAACATCCTGCTGCTTATCCGCGACTGGCGGCTCAGACTTGGCTATTCCCCAACCATGCAGGAACTGGCCGACGAACTCAACGTCAGCAAGGTCACCGTATTCGAGCACGTCGGGGCACTCATCAAAAAGG
>JANQFT010000031.1 GCA_028277685.1 Phycisphaeraceae bacterium | reverse complement strand
CAGTAAACGTGCCGATCGCGATTCCATGTGCGCGGCAGCGCTGAACGGCGTCGGTCAAACATCGCTGTACTTTCGGATGATCAACCTCTCCCATGACACCAAGTGATTGCGACAGGTCATAGACCCCGATGAAGATGACATCCACGCCGGGTACGGTGATGATCTCATCCAGGGCCTCGAGTCCCTTCGCGCCCTCGACCTGAAGAATGACCACGGCATCGTTGGCTTTGCTGAAGTACGTTTGTTTTTCGAGGTTCGCGTAGTCGGCGGCGCGTACGTATCGGCAGACACCACGCTGTCCCTCGGGAGCAAACCGGGCGCAAGCCATCACCTGCTCGGCACGTTCAGCGCTATCAACATGCGGCACCTGAATGCCCCCTGCCCCCAGATCGAGGGCACGGCCGATCTGTGAATCATCCATCACGCGCACGATCGGCATGGTTCCTGCACATTCAGCCGCCCGGATCAATCCGCCCAGCGATGAGACATCGCCCGGGCCATGTTCGAGGTCGAGGATCACGAAGTCCATGCCGGCCAGCCCCATCACCTCAACCATGGCGGGGTCGCTTGTTTTTGCGAACGGACCGACCACAACCCGTTCGCTAAGCCGTTGCCGAAAGTTTGCCATCAGTTGCCAACGCATATGTTTGCTCCGACCGACAGTTTGGCAAACAGATTAGCAAAAACCTGATCACGGTGAACATAAGTCGCCATCCGGATCGGGTGACGGTCAGGTTCGGTCTGCCAGGTCAGCGTGTCAGTTAGCACCGGGCTTGGCACTTCGCGTGTCGGTAACCACGCCGCGTTGACCAGCCAGGCCGGTGCGGCGATGTCCCAGATGACTTTCGACCATGCAGGTGTTTTCGGGTCGTACTCACGGACGATCTGCAACAGGTACTGTCCGATGTCGCCACATTGATCGAGGTGAGCCGCCAATTCGTATGTGGTCGTCACCAGATGCGAAGCCACGGGCTGACAGGGAATCCAGATCAACGGCACGCCGCTGTCGAAGACCACGCGCGCCGCTTCGGGATCCTGCTGTAGATTGAATTCACATGCAGATGATTCGTAACCTGGTGTGCCGCCCAGCCAGATGACGACGATTCGATCGGCGATCGCCGGTTCGATCAACAGTGCCGATGCGATGTTCGTGATCGCGCCGATGGCTGCGATGTACAACGGCGGGTCGGTGGGCGTTGTGGCCATCGCGCGTTCGACCAGGTTGCTTACCGCCTCGCTGGGTACGGGTTGGCGTTTGCCCAGAAGGAAACGCTCGGACCCGCGAAACACCGGTGGTGGCGATGGCAACGCCATGCGCTGGAGGACCCGGTGAATCTCATCGAAGCTGCGCAACATGCCGTCCGCAGGTCCGGCGGATCGGTCATTGTGAAATGGTGCGGCATAGATGGCTTCCACCGACATGTGTTCCACCGAGCGCAGGGCGTAAGCCAGCGCGAACTGATCATCGACTTCGTTGTAGGTGTCAGTGTCAATGACAAGACGGACACAGGTCGTCGGTGGTGCCATACGGCGGAGGCGCTCAACAGGATCGGGCACAGCTATTCTCCGTGCGGCGCGATGGTGGTCGTGTCGCGTTCGACCAGATGCGGCATGACCCAACGGGTGGTCTCGGTCGGCGTTAATCCGTTAAGCACCTGGCGAAGCATGGCCATCGAGTGTTCAAGGCTGGCAAAGAAATCCGGTTCAATCGAGGTCAGGCACGGATAACCCTTGAGTGCATCGCCCTGCGTACCGACGCCGATCACGCTGAGCTGCTCCGGTACGCGGATGCCCGTCTCCGCTGCTACGTGAATGATCGCTCGCGCGATGGTCATCATGTGACAGATGATGGCTGTGGGACGGTCCGGCGAAGATAAAATCTCCCGTGCCCACGCGGCGTACTCCGCCATGCATTGACGGTATGGCGTCAATTCAAAGTGCGGCATCCATCTGTCCCGATTGATGGAGAGTTTGAAATCATCTGCGGCTTTAAGGAAGGCGGTCTTGCCCAACTGCATGGTGCTGTATCGCTCGGGGCCCATGGCATAAGCGATGCGGCGATGACCATACGCGGCCAAATGTTGCGTGGCCTGGTGGATGCCATGGTCGGAGGCGCCGCGCACACAGTAGCGGTCGTCTTCCTCAAGCCGAACCCATGGATATCGATCCTGTTCGCCCAACCAGTCGATCAACCGGGAATCGACATAGCCGGCCACGATCGCTCCATCGACCAGTTGGCCGGCAAATTGACGCGGCGGTTCGAAAGATACCGCAGCGTCAACACATTCGCCCGGCGGCACAAACTCCATGTGATACCGAAGTCCCTCTGTTTCACACACACGCACAAACGCGGCCATCACCGGCCCCATCGTGCCGTGTTCGGCGGCCTCGGTGGGTTGCATGGGCACCACCAGACCGATGTTGCCCGTACGTTTCGCACGAAGCATCTGAGCGGCGGCTTTGGGCTGATAGTTGGTCTTGGCGGCCAGTTCACGAATCTGCTTGGCACGCTCCGGACTGACCCGCCCGGAATTGTGCAGGGCAGAAGACACCGTGGTATGGGATACCCCCGCGAGCTTTGCAATGTCGTAGATGGTGGTTTGTCGATCTTTGGCCATTCGACGAATCCATTCACTTGATGTGGCTCAGGCGGGTTCCTGCCGCCGTATCCCACGTGCGCCGATTCGAACTGACAAGATAGGCATAAGTTTTTTGCATTACCTCTTGCGTTACTGATAATGCTACCGTACACTCTAGGCAGAGTCAAGGGTTCGGTGCGACATTTCATCTACGCATCGGCCCGAGGAGCACTGAGAAACGATGGGAGGCGAACATCATGTTCGATCATCAGCAACACACAACTCGTTTAAACCTGATCATCGCGGCGATGGGCCTCTGCCTTGCTGTAGCCGGCGTGTCCGGCGCAGCCATCGTGGCGAATCCCACCGGTGTGGCGGGAACGGATGTGGACCCCGGTGGATCTCAGGCGGTGAACAAACAGGTCGGCAACCTGACGCTCGCCGACCTGAATGCCGATGCTGGCCAGTTCACGCTGGCCTTCGACGATGCGGCGTACACCACCAACCAGCACCTGGATAAAGTGACCTTCGACACCACCAGCGAATTTGGTGCTGATCTGACCGTCGATATCCAGGGCACGAACACCAACTGGTGGTGGGTGATCAGCAACGCGGGTCGCGGTTCATCTTTCCCGAAGACGTTGTCTCTGCGGAATCTTGCGTTGTCTGAAGCGGATGGGCGTTGGGCGTACATCACCTTCAGCACCCCCATGCAGCGTGTGGGGTTTGTCCTCAGTCACGTGATGACGGGTGACGTGTTTACGGTTTCGTTCTACGGCGATGCGGCCGGGAACAATTTCGCCGGCACGGACCTGCTGGACAGCTTCACCTTCTCCGGTGACAGCGCGGAGGATGAAGTGTTCGTGGGTTACGAAAACCTGGCGGGCATCGAGCGCATTCAGATCGAGTGGCCGACGGTCGGCAGCCCATCCGGCCCAAGCGATTTCCGCGGCTTCGACGATCTGTCGTTCGTCGCGATCCCCGAACCCGGGACGATGATGCTGATGGCAGTGGGTGGCGTGGTGGCCCTGCGGCGTCGCAGCTAAGGCTTGCCCGATGGTAAGCCGATGCAAGTAAGAGGAGGGGATGAAGTGTCCGGGCGCATGCAAAGGTCTGTATGATGCGATCGACCATCCCCCTCAATAATGAAGCTGCGGCCGCGTGCGGGTCGAGAAGTTACCCTCATCGCGCGTTCACGCTTGTCGAATTACTGGTGGTGGTCAGCATCATTTCGTTACTGCTTGCCCTGCTGTTGCCAGCCCTTAGCAAAGCGCGCGAACAGGCCATGCGCGTGAAATGTGCCACGCAAATTCGACAGATCTATGTGGCGTTCACATCGTACGAACTCGAAGCCAAGCGACTGCCCCAGGCCATCGCCCCCGCGAATGATGGTGGGCCGCCCGCACACTGGGCATGGGAGAGGCGTCTGACCGAACTGGAATACATCAGCACCGATCAACTGTACGGCTGTCCGAGTGACAGGTATCCGCGTTCCGGTTCATGGGCCAACACTGCCGTTCGCACCTACCGACTGAATCAGTATGTATTCGATGCGGACCAGACGGTATACAGCACGGCGAATCCCGCTGGATGTATCTACGGTCGATGGGGTGACAGCGTACGTCTGCCAAATGAAGTCGCCACGCTGCACGAGCGTCCCAACAAGTTCATGGGTTACAACTCGCAGGCGAGTGTGGCCGGTTGGAGCGTGGATGCACGTACCACAGCCGATGGAGAAAATCATCCCAATACACCGCATGGTGATGGTGCGAATTATCTGTGGGGTGACGGGCAGATCACGTACTTCGATTTCACCGTGCCGGGCCTGACACCCGAGGCCAGTTCGCTTCAATTCGGGGCGAACTACATGAAGACCGATCCGGACAAATACGGTTCAGATTCGTGAGCGCTACGCTAATTCACCATCCGCTTAGAAGGGGCATACATTAACTCACATAAGAGGCGTTCTGCATATATCCATCTCCATCTGCTCACACCATTACATTTCCAGAGGAAGGGGCAGCCATGCAAGCATCCTGGTGCATCGCTTTGTTTCGTCACCACATCTTCCTGTTTGTATTCGTACTGACATTAGCGCCAGCACATGTCGCGTGGGGAATGACGGTGAATGATCCGACCGGCGTGAGTGACACCACTGTTGATCCAACCGGCTCTGAAGAGACGGACAACGAAGTGGGCAACGTATCGCTGGCGGACTTCAACGATGATCCTCGGAAGTACACGTTGGATTTTGAAGATGGCGCCTACACGTTATACCAGGCGCTTGATCGTGTGTCGTTCAGTGCGACCAGCGAAGTAGGCCAGCCGATCGACATCGACTTCATTGCCACCAACGCCAACTGGTTTCAGATCCGTTCCTCCGTCGGGCAATCTTCTTCCGGCAGTAAGTCACTTTCACTGCGGCAACTTGAGATGCCCGGCACGGGCGATGATCGCTTTACCTACATCACCTTCAGCCAGGCGATGCAGAAGGTGGGCTTCGTGCTGAGCAACATTCACGCCGGCGATACGGTCATTGTGAAGTTCTACAACAACGCGACCGGTGATGACCTGGCGGGGACGAATGAGTTGGCCAGCTACACCTTCAGTGGCGGGTCGAATGGATCGGATGGCGATGAGATATTCGTCGGTTACGAGAACACTGAAGGAATCGCGCGGGTGCAAATCATCCTCAATGTGGTGGGCAGCCCAAATGGTCCGGCAGACTATCGCGCCATCGATGACCTGTCCTTCGTGCCCGGAATGGATAAGATCGCCCAGCGCGCGAACGGCCAGCAATTCATCAATCTGATCAACGGCATCGCCAATGGAGACACCCTCACCATACCGCCGGGCGATTACCGTTTCACCAGCACGCAGCAACCGGTATTGATGTACGGGCACAGCAATGTCACCATCATTGCTGACGACGTGCGGCTCTGGTTTGAAGATGCAAACAAAGGCGGCTTCCGCATGGATACGTGCAGCAACGTGTCGATCAGCGGATGGACGATCGCTTACGATCCGCTGCCGTTCACACAGGGCATCATCACCGCCCTGGATGACAACACCGATACGATTCAGTTCCAGGTCGACTGGGGTTACCCCCTGCCCGATGCAGCGTGGACCACCGCGATCAGTCAGAATGCGGGGGCATTCAAGGCCATTTTCTACGATGCGGCAGGTGATCACCTGTTGGATGCCCGCCTGGATTGGGTGAACTCATTAACCGATCAAGGCAATCGCACTTACGAAGTGGGTTTTCTTAACGGCTTCGTATTCACTCAGCCCAGCGGATCAAATGCTGTACAGGTGGGCGATAAGTTTGTTCTGCCGTGGCGGCGCCACATGCCGGCCATGGAAAATGTGCGCAGCGATAACATCACCATCGATGGGGTAACCATCCACAGCAGCCCTGCGATGGGTTTCGTCGAAGGCAACGGCTACGGCAACAACACGTACACCAACTGCCAGATCGTTCGCCCACCCAACAGCGATCAATTGCTTACCTGTAACGCGGACGGGTTTCACTCATTCATGCTGCAGCGAGGACCGTTGGTGGAAGACTGTGAGTTCGCGTACGTCGGCGTAAATATGAACGCAGTTTTGCAAACTTGACAGTGCTTTCTGTTCGATTTATATTTTTGTCTAAGGTTCAATCTTTTCTTTCTT
>JANQFT010000609.1 GCA_028277685.1 Phycisphaeraceae bacterium | reverse complement strand
GATCAGTCCCACGCCCGGCGTGGAGTAACGCGTCTTCGCGATGATGTCGTTGACCTTGTGACCGGGCAGTTCGCCGCCTTCACCGGGCTTGGCGCCCTGCACGATCTTGATCTGCGTTTCATCCGCATTGGTCAGGTACCAACTGGTGACACCGAAGCGACCGCTGGCCACCTGCTTGATGGCGCTGCGACGCAGGTCGCCGTTTTCATCCGGCGTGAAGCGGTCGGGGTCTTCGCCACCTTCACCCGTGTTGGACTTGCCGCCCAAACGGTTCATGGCAATGGCGAGTGATTCGTGCGCTTCAGCGGAGATCGAGCCATAGCTCATCGCGCCGGTGCGAAAACGCTTGACGATTTCCTTGGCCGGTTCAACTTCCTCCAGCGGGATCGCTTTCGAGGCAGGCTTGAACTTGAGCAGGCCGCGCAACGTGCAGCGGTTGCGGTTGTCATCGTTCACAAGTTTGGCGAACTGGTCGTACGCGTCCCGACTGTTCGTGCGTGCTGCCTGTTGCAGTGAGTGAACAGTTTCGGGGTTGATCGCATGACTTTCACCGCCGGCGCGCCAGTGGAATTGACCGTCATTTTCCAGCACGGGCAAACGCACTTCCTGGCGATCAGGGTAACCGGATTCGTGACGCAGCATCAGTTCCTTGGCGAGCACTTCGAAGTCCACGCCACGAATGCGGCTGGCGGTTCCGGCAAAACACTTATCCACGACCGGCGTATCCAGGCCGACTGCCTCGAAGATCTGGGCACCCTTGTAACTTTGCAGGGTGCTGATGCCCATCTTCGCCATGACCTTCAGCATGCCCTTGGCCACACCCTTGCGGTAGGCATCGACGATGCGTTGGTCATCCACGAACTCCGCATCGAGCACACCCTCACGCCGCGCCTGCCAGAGGGCTTCGAATGCAAGATAAGGATTGATCGCGTCCGCACCGTAACCAACCAACAGGCAGAAGTGATGCACCTCGCGGGCTTCAGCGGTTTCGACCACGATACCAATGCGGGTGCGTTTCTCATTGCGAACAAGGTGATGATGCACCGCACCGCAGGCCAGCAACGCACTGACAGGCACGCGTTCGGAACTGGTCGCACGGTCGCTCAGCACGATCAGGTGTTCACCGGCATCAACGGCGGCTTCCGCTTCAGCGCAGATACGGTCGAGCGCAGCGGGCAGGCCGGCTTCGCCTTCGCTGCGCGCCCAGGTAATGTCGATGGTGCGCGTCTTCCAACCGCGACCGTGTTCGTTGGCATCGATGTGCTTGATGGCGGCACATTCCTGATTCATGAGAATCGGATGCGGGACCAGCAGGCGGTTGGCGTGCTGTTCGGTGGTGGCCAGCAAGTTGGCTTCCGGACCGATGAAGCACTCGAGGCTCATGACCACTTCCTCACGGATCGAGTCGATCGGCGGGTTGGTCACCTGGGCGAAGAGCTGCTTGAAGTAATCGTAGATCATGCGCGGCTTGTCACTGAGGCAAGCCAGCGCCGCATCGTTACCCATCGAGCCGACGGGATCGCGTTTCTGTTCGATCAGCGGCACGAGCATGAACTTGAGCGTTTCCTGCGTGAAGCCGAACGCACGCATGCGCTGCAGCAACGTCGCGGGGTCGAACGATTGGCTCTCGCCCTGACGGGTGAGGTCGCTCAGCAGCATGCGCTGGTTCTTCAGCCATTCACCGTACGGACGTTCATCGCTGAAGGTGGACTTGAGCTCTTCATCAGGGATGATGCGGCCGGCTTCAAAGTCAACCAGGAACATACGCCCGGGCTGCAGGCGACCTTTGTACTTCACGTTCTCCGGTTCGAGATCGGGCAACACGCCAACTTCGCTGGCCATGATCACGCGATCATCATGCGTGACGTAGTAACGACTGGGACGCAGACCGTTGCGGTCGAGCACAGCGCCGATGACCTTGCCATCGGTGAACGCGACGCTCGCCGGGCCGTCCCACGGTTCCTGCAGTGCCGAGTGATATTCGTAGAACGCCCGCTTGTTCTCGGGCATCGATTCATGGTTCTGCCACGCTTCGGGAATCATCATCATGACGGCTTCGGCGAGGCTGCGACCTGTCATGAGATAGAACTCAAGCACGTTGTCGAAAGTGCCGGAGT
>JANQFT010000544.1 GCA_028277685.1 Phycisphaeraceae bacterium | reverse complement strand
GATGGTGCCGACGGCGTGGACATCGAACACGCCAGTGGTGCCGCCTTCACCATCGTCAGTCTGCAGTCGATCCTGGCGTTTTTCGGTGCCATGGGCTGGGCGGGGTTGGCCTGCAGTCAGGAATGGAACCTTTCCCCGCTGTGGACCATGATCGTTTCCTTCGGTTTCGGCTTTGCCGTGATGATGCTGAACGCCGCGCTGATGTACTTCGCCCGCCGACTGAACGCACAGGGCAAGGTCGATCTGCATACCGCGGTGGGGCACATTGGCCGGGTGTATCTCAATATTCCCGCCGCCGGTGAAGGAGCAGGGCAGGTGGAAGTGAATGCCTCCGGCGTCCGCAAGATCGTTCCTGCAATCAGCAACGGCCCCGCGCTCGATTCCTTTACCCAAGTAAAAATTCTCGAACTGCGTGACAAACAGGTTCTGGTCGTTGCCCCGCTTGAAACGGGATCGGTCAAACCATCAAACAAAGAATCAACTGACAATCAATCTAATCAGTAGGGCAGTAAGCCCGGAAGGTGGGTGCGATGTTTTCGTTACTGGCACAATTTCCCAAATCAGATGGTCCGAGCATTTTTACCCTGGCAGCCATCGCTTTCGTGGCGTTGGTGGGCTTGGGTGTCATCGTCTTCATTGCGAGGCGATACAAGCGATGCCCTTCCAACCGCATTCTGGTCAAGTACGGTAAGACTGGCGGCAACCGTGCGGCCAGTTGCATTCACGGTGGCGGTACGTTCGTCTGGCCGCTGATCCAGGACTGGGGCTACCTGTCCCTTGAACCGATCACCATCGAGATCGACCTGACCAGTGCGCTGTCGAAGAAGAACATTCGCGTGAACGTGCCCTCGACATTCACCATCGGCATCAGCACCCAGCCGGAAATTATCTCCAACGCAGCCGAACGTTTGCTGGGACTGGGCGATCGCGAAATCGCTGGGCAGAGCCGCGACATCATCCTCGGCCAGATGCGCCTGGTCATCGCGATGCTGTCGATTGAGGAAATCAACCAGGACCGCGAAAAGTTCCTCGACCTGATCAACAAGAACGTCGGTTTCGAGTTGAACAAGATTGGTCTCGACGTGATCAACGTGAATATCCGCGATATCACGGATGAGTCGGGTTATATCGAAGCACTTGGTCAACAAGCCGCGGCAGAAGCGATCAACAAGGCCAAGGTCGACGTCGCCCTGCAAAACCGAAACGGCTCGATCGGTGAATCGTCCGCCAATCGCGAGAAGCAGGTTCAGGTGGCGGAACAGGTTGCCCAAAGCGAGATTGGCCAAAAGGCCGCCGAACGTGATCAGCGCATCAGCGTGGCGCAGCTTGAAGCGGAGGGCGTGACCGGCGAAGCGAAAGCCCAGCGCGACCGCGAGGTGGCTATTGCTGAACAGGCAGCCTCAACGGAGAAGGGCCGCAAGCAGGCCGAACAGGATAAACGTGTCGCGGTGGCGGGTTACGAAGCCCAAGCCGTGGAAGGTGAGAACAAGAGTCAGGCCTCGATCGCCGATTACAACGCCGACCTTGCTCAAGCCCGAGCCGAGGCCAAACGTCGCGGTGAAGTGGCCCTGGCGGAATCGGCACGCGACGTGTTGAAGGCGGAGAAGGAAGCCGAAGTCGCGCGTCTGCAGAAGATCGAACTCGCACAGCAGGAAGTGGACAAGCTGAAGATTCAGGTTGACGCGGAAGCCGAAGCTGAACGCTTGCGCCGCATCGCCAAGGGTGAAGCCGACGCGATCCTCGCCCGCTACAACGCCGAGGCGGAAGGCACACAGGCTGTGCTTGAAGCGAAGGCCACCGGCTACACCCGTCTGCTGAAAAGCTGCTCCGACCGTCCGGATCTTGCGCCAACACTGTTGCTGCTAGAGAAACTCCCCGAACTGGTCTCCACGCAGGTTAAGGCGATTCAGGACCTGAAGATCGACAAGATCACCGTCTGGGATGGCGGCGGCAACGGTGCAACCGACGGCTCCACCGCCGGCTTCCTCCGCGGGTTGATCGGTTCGCTGCCTCCGATGCACGAATTGGCTAAGCAAGCCGGCATCAGTTTGCCCGGCGTGTTAGGTAGCATCGAGGAAGCAGAACCTCCCGAATCCACTGAACCAACGCCAGCAGAATCAGCACAAGAAGACGAGAAAATTTGAGCAACCTATGATGTGGCCAAACAGGAACAACATCATGCGTACTTTTTTTCTTGCGGCACTCATCCTCACAGCCAGTTTCCTTACAGGTTGTATGCGTGACTATGGCCTGGTTTGGCAGAGAATTGATAACGCCATTGCTGTCATGCAGCCCACAGAAGGAAACACGGCCAATGGCATCGTGTATTTCCTCCAGCAGTCCGACAGCGTCCTGGTGGTGTTCGACATCAAGGGACTTGAACCCGGCTCAACCCATGCGATACACGTGCATGAGTTTGGCGATCTGAGTACCCTCGATGCCATGAGCGCCGGTGGACATTACAACCCCGAAGATCACCCGCACGGATTGCCGCCTGGTACACCGCGGCATGCAGGCGACCTGGGCAACATCACTTCGGATGCAAACGGCCGTGCGCTATCACAGATGCGCGTCTACAACATGTCCGTGGCAGAGATCAGCAATCCAGTGGTGGGGCGGGCGCTCATTCTCCACGCAAAACATGACACAGGCGAACAACCCGTCGGCAACGCAGGCCCACGCATCGCGCATGGTGTGATTGGCGTGGCGAACCCAACGAGTTTGCCGTAACCATTTACAAAAAAGCACCGGGCTACCGCCCGGTGCTGCCAGTGTTATGTGCCGCTTGTCAACCTTTAGCCGATTTCGATTTTGCGCGGTTTGACTTCGGGCTTCTTCTCGATGGTCAGATGCAACACCCCTTCGACAAGCTTCGCGTCGACCCTGGATTCATCCACAGTTGATGGCAAAGTGAAGCTGCGACTCACGCGGGTGAAACGACGTTCAGTCAGATGCTTTTCGCCTTCGGTCTTCTTGGTCTTGCGTTGACCACGAATGGTCAACACGCCTTGCTCGAGGGTTATCTCGACATCTTCCTTGACGAAGCCGGGCATCTCTGCCTCAACATAAACACGATCGGCATCTTCACGGATATCCACCGGGTAGGCGCCAACCAAATCGTTGTCTGCTTCATAGGCATCGTTCAGTCGACGGCACATACGGTCGAACTCATGCTGGACCAGAGAACCGGGAGTATCCCAGGGGCTGGTCATACGGCGGAACAAGGTAGGTAACATGCTTCTGCTCCTTTGTGACCTGCGTCACGCATGGGTTTTCTATTTGGTTGCACGCACCAAATTGCGACAACCACAAATAGAAACGGCGAAGTCCGTGCCATACGCATGCATTCGTAAAACCGGCCAGTTAAAATACTTAAAAAATCAGACTTGCAAGGAAGTCTGCCTTTTTGGCAGTTTCGCCGTTTTTGCGTGCAACCTAGACGGTTCTTGATATGACATCATCCACTCTCAATGACCGATACACTGAATAGATGAACAGCCTGCGACTCAATTCGCTCGTCACTCTCCTGTGCCTGTTTGCGGGAATGGCCCACGCACAGTCGCTCCAGCAGCGCGGTTTCGAACCTGTCGATCAACTGCGCGATGACGTTGACCCACTCAGCAACTCGCTCCGCCGCACCGGGCCTGGCTTGGCGACTACGGGCGAGCGGCAGAATGTTTTCCGCAATTCGAGCACCACGAATGATCGACTTTATTACATCGCCAAAGGCGTGATGGCAGAGTTCGATCGTAGCGACTATGCATTCACCAGGCGGGGGGGCATCCTTCAACTGGCTCCACCGAACCTGGTGTATCGCATTGATGATCCGGCGAAGACCAGCCCCGGCAAGAAAGTTGTACTTTCAGATCGACTGGTCGATACGCGCGTGGATGGCCGAGTCACCACCAGCCCACACACCATGCCGCAAACCATGATCGGTTTTAAGGTCAAACCCGTCACCGACATGGCACCGGCCACCACAATCCAGCGTAAACAGCGCAGCACTTGGGAAATGTATCACTACCTGAGTACCGTCAAACGCATGCTCGTTTTGGGAGCGGTGTCGCGGGTCATTGCTGAACAATAATCTCCCCATACTCAGCTTTGCTTGGCTATGTTGCTCATGTACCATGTCCCGTGATGGATGATCGACCCAGCAAAGCCCATAGTCCTGCCGTGGAGGACTACATCAAACACATCTACAAGCTGTCCGAACAGGGCCAGAAGGTGACCACCACTGAGCTTGCCGATCGCTTACAGTTGGGCCGTGGTACTGTGAGCGGCATGATGAAACACTTGGCCACACGCGGCCTGGTTGAGCATCGCCCTTACCGCGGCGTGGAACTATCCGAAGCCGGTCGCAAACTTGCCATACGCATGATTCGGCGGCACCGATTACTCGAACTGTTCCTGGTCGAAACACTGGGTTTGGGCTGGGAAGAAGTGGATGAACAAGCTGAACGTCTTGAGCATGCGGTCACCGACGAATTGATCGCCCGAATTGACGCCAAACTCGGCCATCCTCAGTTTGACCCCCACGGCGCTCCCATTCCCGATGCGGAAGGACAACTCGACCACCAGGATCATCTTGTCCTCGCCGATTTACATGCCGGCCAATGCGGCACCGTGCAGCGCGTCTCAGACCGTGAAGCCATGTTCCTCCAATACCTGCGCAGCAACGGCATCGGTCTGAAATCAAAGCTTGAAGTTATCTCGGTCGATCCATTCGGTTTGATGGAAGTGCGCTCAGGTGACCAACACGCCCACTTAGCCCGCGAGGCCGCAAGCCGGGTTTTTGTATCGGTGGATGAGTGATTGCTCAGCCGAACCACGCCGTCAGTTGATCAACGGTAACCTGTGTCAGTGAGGCCACGGCGCAATCTGCATCTCCCAGCATGTCGATTGGGTGTGTGGTGGCAACGGCAAGTGTCTTCATGCCAGCGTCGCGTGCAGATACCAGGCCGGTAACCGTGTCTTCGATGGCCAAACACTCACCGGCGGGTACGCTCAGTCGGCGGGCGGCTTCGAGGTAGCAGGCGGGATCCGGTTTGGATTGCGTCACGTCGTCGGCCGTGACCACTGCTTGAAAACACTCAGCCAAGTTTCCATCGCCAATGCCTGGAAGAATCAGGTCGATATCTTCCCGCAGTGCACCGGAACAGATTGCTAAAGGCAGGGCCTGCGACGCACTGGTGATCAGTTCGACAGCGCCCGGCAGGGCGGTAATGCCTTCACGCACGATCTCAGCAAAAGCTTTGGCTTTCTGCGTGATCAGGTCATGGAGCAGTTTGTCGCTTAGTGGCTCATCGTGCTCACGAAACATCTCGCGGAAAGCATCCCGATCGTCGAAACCGATGTAATGTTGCATGTAGTGTTCGAAGTCGAATGCCCAGCCGCGCGGCTTGACCACCTGCATGAAGGCCCGCCAATGCAGAGGCTCAGAGTCGGCAATCACGCCGTCGAAATCGAAAATGATGGCTTTCAACATGGCGGGAGTTTATCCGACGCGCTGGTTGCACACCAATGAGCATTGGACACACCCCACGGTTTGCGACGATACTGAGCACCATGGCAAAGTTAATCCTGTTCGACGATGGCC
>JANQFT010000514.1 GCA_028277685.1 Phycisphaeraceae bacterium | reverse complement strand
CACCAACGTACAGTTGATCGTGCCGACGGGTACAACCACCGTTCCCGCATCTGGCACGCGGGCGGCGCTGCTGTCCGACCTGCAACTCGACACGGGGTTGGCAAACGTTTCGAGTATGGAAGTGATGTTTGATGTGCCGATCGTGAATCGCAGCGGCATCGATCTGCTGATCTTTGACCTGAGTGGGTTCGAAAATGATTCGCTTACGGTCACGTTGCCTAACGGCCAGACCACGGTGACGTACAACTCGACCAACACTTACAAGAAATCAAACTCTCTCCAGTTTCGTCTGACCAACAGTTCGGATGATCCGACCACCGTAGCGGAACTCGAAATGGCCACGTTTGGCAGTATCAATGGTTTCAGCACGCCGGCCACGGGCGCCGCCGGGGTCGACCTGAGCGACTATGGTTACAGCGCCGGGCAGAGCATCTCGTCGATCGTGCTTACGGGATCAGGCAACCTGTTCGACCCGGTGCTGATCGTGGGTATCGAAGCGGTGCCTGAACCGGCTTCGCTGGTGTTGGTGGTCGCGGGTGGGGTGCTGGGTTTGCGCCGACGTAATTTCACGCGATGAAACAAGGCCAAACGGCTGGACATTCTCTGTTTCATCGGCACAATGGCGGCTTACTCGATCCATCGGGAGAAGCCGCCTTATGCAGTTGATGACGTGGCCTCTGGCTCGGCTGGGGTCGCGGTTTGGGTTACTGATTGAGCCGCATCGGCGTCGGGTGATGCACTCGGCACTCGGCCGGTTCATGGACAAACCGCTGGACCTTGCAGTGGGACTTATCTCGCCGGATGGTGGTGAGCGCGTTTTACCGCTGACCGCCCACGGCGACGTGCTGTACGGCTGCGAACAGTTCGAACGCATCAACTCCATTACCTATCGCGGCTACGACGAAAACCTGGGGCTGAAACTCGAACTGAACCTGCACAGCGTGTTCTACCCGCAGAACGAAAAGCTGTGCGTGATGCCCGCGATCTATTTCGAGCTGCGCATCCGTTACGCTGGCAAAGTGCGTTGGATGTACAGCCCGGGCAAACGCCCAACGCCGGATCGGGTGAAACTGTTCGTTCGACTGGGCAGGCCGGATACGCAGATCAATGTGCAGCCGGGGCAGATCGATCTTGAATATGATCAAGCCCTTGATCCCAAATATGAACGACTCGGTTACGAAGCGACGGACAATGTGCGTCAGGGCGTTGGGCTGGACGGTTGTACTGCGCATGTGCGCGAACGCATTGTCAGCCTGAACGATGGTGCTGAACCGATGACTGCCGAAGACGGCACGCAGGGCCTGGTGCTCGAAATGCCTGTCACGGATGATGAGAACGCGATCAAGTGGCGCATGGTCTGGGCGGCCCACACCGATGCCGATGTGATGCAGGTGCAGCACCAGCCGGCCAAGTTACGTTACGTGCAACACTGGGCTGATCTGGATGCAGTGGTCGAACACGCGGTGGCGAATCGTGATGATTACCTGTTGCTGTCGCGCCGGTTTGAGAAGCTGCTTGATCAGTGCCCGTTTGTGCGCAGTCGTTGGCATTTGCTGTCGCTGGGGTTTCAGAGCTATCTGTCGCAAACCTTCTGGTGCGATGTGGCGGATGGCAGCGAGTGGTTCAGCAACTGGGAAGGCTCGTGCATGTTCCACTCTACGGTGGATGTGGAATACAACCTTTCGCTGTTCTACTTCGCATTGTGGCCGCGCTTGTTGAAGCTGACGCTGAATCAGTGGACCGCCCACGGCAAGGTGCATGATGAATCGGGCGGGTTGATTCTCTCGCACGACATGGGCCGCGGGTTATTGGCCAACGGGCAGGCGTACCACCACGACATGCCGGTGGAGGAGAACGCCAACTTCCTGTTGCTGCTTCAGGCGTACATTCACTGGACGGGTGATATCGAACCGGCGCAGCAGTCGGCACAGTTTGTGCGTCGTTTGGCTGAGTACCTGATGTGGACCGACCGCGATGGCAGTGGATTCCCGTCTGAAGGTTCAGCCAACACCATCGATGATGCGGCTCCCGCTGTGCAGTACGCGCGCAAGCAAACGTACCTTGCGGTGAAACGCGTGACCGCCCTGCAAGCCGCGGCCGATTTGCTCAACCGCGTGGGTGATCATTCGATGGCCCAGCGCTGTGCGGATGTGGCCAAACTCGCCATCCCGAAGATCGAAGCCAGTGCATGGATGGGTGATCACTATGCGGTTTGTATTGATGCCGACGCGACCGGCGTCATCGACGTGTGGAATGGCAAGCCGCTTCCCTACGAGCAACTGCCCGGGTGGGATGACTATTCGATCTACACCACCAACGGCATGCTGTTGCCGGCGATGATCGGCCAGAACACCGGCTTCAAAATCAATCGCATGAACACCGACATCACCAATGCCACCCGCGAAACGCTCACGCCATATGGCTGCGGGCATTCGTCGAGCGATACCACGAACGTGTGGATCAGCCAGAACCTGTGGCGCGATCACACCGGTCGCTATCTCGGCGCGGTTGTACCAGCGTTGGATGGCCGGTACTGGGAACTGCAGCTTTACAGCAATACAAACGACCAAAGCTACGCCTTCATCGACACGTACATTGGTAACGAACTTTGTTTCTACCCGCGTGGGGCGACGGCGTTTGGTTACCTGTTGGCCGGGCCACGCATCACGATTGATCTGCTTGCCGCTGTCGGTCAACCGA
>JANQFT010000502.1 GCA_028277685.1 Phycisphaeraceae bacterium | reverse complement strand
TGGATTGCTCGGCGATACGTCGAAGTTCACTGCCGCGCTTACCGAGCAGATCCTGGTTAAGCACATCAGCCCATGTGCAAACACCGCGCTGCCAAAGGTTTTGCTCGCTGCGCGGGCCGATACCGGGAACATGGCAAAACGTATGCGTCAACATGATGGTTGTGTGTTCGATGTGTGTCGGACAGCCCACTGTAACTGGGGGTTGGCTGGATCGTCGTTCATCACGATCACATCCGCCTGATCAACGGGATTGGATGCATCGCGGTATATCTGCTGCCCCAGCACGTAGCGGTTATCGTATCGACGGCGCACTGCATCGGCACCACCCATCAAGTCGGCATCACGCACCAGCGCGCGGGTGATGGTGGTTTCAATATCCGCCTCGACCAATATGCGCACATCCCACGCGTCATTCAGCTTCGGCTGAAAAAGAAATACTCCTTCGAACAGCAACACGGCGTTGGCAGGTGCATCAATCGGCTCAACGGTGACCGGTTGATCAGTGCGGAAATCGAACACAGCGGAACGATACGAACCATCACCTGTCGGTCCAAGTGGATCAAGCACGCATTCACGCACGGCGGGCAGGTTGAACGAATCGCGGTAGTAATGCTCCGGCCCATCACCGTTGGCATATCGCATGGCGCGGGGTTGATGAAACCCATCAATCGAGGCACGAATCACCGGCCGCCCGCGCTGCTCGACAGGCTCGACCAGTTCATCAGCCAGCACCGTCTTGCCAGAGGCACTACGGCCATCGATGCCCACACACAACGTCTGATCGCACGGCTGGGCGGCGATGAAGTCTGCCAGTAGTTCGATGATGACGCGACGCGGTTCAGTCATTCTCGTTCTCACACAAAACGCGCGGTGTCAGGGGTTGCCACGGCTTGTCGGGCATCGCTTGCCCTGCGGGTCAAGCAATGGCACCCACGAGGACAGAAGGATCATCCCCGCCAGCCGATGCCGATGTCACTTTGCTCGCGCAGGCGGTCGGCCAATTGACCAGCGTGATGCTGAATATGCCGAATATTCAACATGATGTGCTCCATCTTGGAAAGCTTGTACCACGGGAAACCGCAGTCATCGGAATCGAGGTCACATCGGTCGATCGCATCGTCGATCAGCGTGTCGATGTGGTCGGCATACTGCAGCAGCTCCGCCTGCGTGTACGGTGGATTTTGGGCATCTGGTTCATGCCGGCCAAGGCGCCAGTAGGTCCCCCGCGCGTGTTCCCAGGGCACGAAATCTTTCTCGCACGGCATCATGTAGAGATGACCAAAGTGCAACGCGTGAAACGCCGAGCGCATGTATTGATTGGTGAAACGCTCGTCATACCACAGGTCATCCGGGCACAATTCGATCGTTTGACACAGCATCGCAAACGCAGAGCGATGCTGACCTTTCAGGGCTGTTTTGATATCCATGTTCGTCCACTCCGCATAATAGTTTGGGGTTAATCGTTCCAGAGGAAGGGCACTTCCGCGCCGCTGATGAATCGGCCACTTTCGCTGCAAAGGAACGCGGTGGCCTCGGCAATGTCCTGCGGCGATGTGGTCGTGCGCTGCTGCCACGTTGATCCGTGTGCGCATTGTTCGATGGCCTGATCGAGAGAAGATAACCCTTCCACCGGACCGGGACCGAGGGTGTTGATGGTCACGCCATGCTTCCACGCGGGACCTTTGGCGAGTTTCGCCGCCCACGATCGCGCCGCCTTGCCCACGTTGTAGCTGAACGCGGGGGAGTTGTACGGCTCGCCCATGCCCAGCGCGATCACCCGGCCCCAACCGCGCTCGTACATGTCCGGCAACACCCGTGGCAAAAGGTGATACATCGGCGCGAGTTCCGCGTAGGCG